>DASQMK010000531.1:0-11827 GCA_035645575.1 Metabacillus sp. | reverse complement strand
GATCTTCAAGAGTGATGATATTCCGATTAAAATGTCTCTTTGCGTAGTGGATGAGTGAGTATAATGTTGTCGTTTTGCCTGATCCGGTTGGACCTGTGAAAATCATTAATCCATGTGAGTGGTTTAAAATAGACAGTAGTTTGTTTGTGGTGGCAGGAAACAAAGATAAGTGAGTAATAGGTGGTATTTTTTCTTGCGGCAGAATTCGTATTACGAGGCTCTCTTCATGAACAGTGGGTAATGTTGAAAGTCTCAAATGAACATTAATGTTAGTTGTTGAAAGAGACAATGCCCCATTTTGCGGTCTCCTTCTTTCTCCAATATCCATTGAGGCAAGAAATTTCAAATGCGATATCATACGACCGCAAATTTCCTTTTTCATAGAATGCTTTTCAATTAAATCATCATCAACTCTAAACTGAATAAGGGTCTCATATTCCTTTGGTATGATGTGGATATCTGATGCACGTAACGCGCAGGCTTCTTCAATAATACGCTCACTAATCAGTTCAATGGATTGCAACTTGATTACTCCTTCCCTTAAGTTAAAATCATTGTACAAAACATTCTCAGAGTTCGCACATCACGATAATGACAATTTGCCATGCCTAATACTAAAATTTTTGTATTTTGTGTAACAAATTTTTTCATTATTTTGTATAGATAATGGAAAATTACACATAATAATTTACGAGAAAGGTTGATACTTTAACCTGACCATCAAATGAGGAACATTGGGCTATAGCCAAGCGGTAAGGCAACGGACTTTGACTCCGTCATGCGTTGGTTCGAATCCAGCTAGCCCAGCTAATTTAAAAAAGCGTAAGCTCCTTGATCAACCCGACAAATATAAGACGATTTGGAATAGAAGGTGTTCTTTGTCTTCAATTCCAAATTCGTCTTATGACCTCGAGGGGCTAGGCGCTGGAGCTAGACACAAAAACTAAGTACAAAATTTCTTTCTTACCTTTTTAAAAAGCCGTTTGCAACCATTAGCAAACGGCTTTTTACTATATAGGCCATTTTAAATCTAAATGATCAATTGAACATTGTTCTCCCATCTTTATTTTCTCTTTAGTTTGTGAATACTAGCTTGTAAACGCTATTTACAATTATATAATGGGTACATTATAATAATTAGAGTGGTGGACTTGTATGTCATACTATTATTTGTCAAAAGCGATCTTTATGAAGATGATTTTTGTGCACTTTTAAGATCAGATTTTTGTAGTAATGACTCATTTTCAGCTTTAGGCAAAGTCAACAAAGGAGGGATACATATGGATCGTATGTTCCGAGTATTAGGTTTCTGGACAGGAATCTTCGCAGTAATGTTTTATCTTGGAGACATGAAGACTACTTCCTTACTCTTTTTCGGACAAACTGGATTTTTTGTCTTCTTATCTTACTTAAAATTATCCGAGCGCATGTACATTTACATTTTTGGTGCTTACCTCACGATCTTCTTTGTCGGATTTACGTACTGGACAACATTTATGATGATTCCAGGACAAAATATGGGACATTAATTTCATCAAAAAACAGGCAGCTATACTTGATAGCTGCCTGTTTTTTGGTTTAAAACCCATTTAAAAACGGATTTGTTTCCATTTCTTGTTCAATGCTTGTTTCAGGTCCATGTCCTGATAAAACAATTGTTTCTTCAGGTAAAGTAAGAAGTTTTTTATGTATACTATTTAGCAATTGTTCATGATTCCCGCCTGGTAAATCAGTTCGACCAATACTTCCAGCAAATAAGGCATCTCCTGAGAACACAACGTCCGATTCTTTAGCATAGAAAGAAACACTTCCAGGTGAATGTCCAGGTGTTTCATATACTTCAAGAACGAAGCTTCCAATTTCTAACCTACCTTCTCCTTTAATCAGTTCATCTGGGCCTGATACAGATACTGTTCCAGCCATAAACAATTGCGATCCGTTTTTGGATGGATCAGATAACCATTCTTTTTCATTTTTATGTACATATACAGGAATATTCCATTGCTTGCGAACATCATCTACTGCACCTATATGGTCAAAATGAGCATGAGTTAAAAGGATCGCGATGGGTTTTAATTGTTGTTGTTGAAGAATACTTATTAACTTATTTCCATCGCCACCCGGATCAATGACTAAGCATTCTTTTTTTTCATTAAAATAAAGATAACAATTTGTTTGTAACGGACCTAACGGAAGTTGTCTCCATTTCATCATTAATTCCTCCAATTTCTCTGTTGATTACATTGTACACTATTCTAATAAATGTTGATAATCTCATATTTGCTTAAAAAAGAAAAGAATGGTTATGATAATGATACAATGGTTGCAATCTGACAGATATGGAAAATAAACTCGACAAACGCTATGAAACCGATTAAAATATTAGAAGGACTTGTTATTTAGTATTGTTGTTTTTAAACAAACACGCTTTTTTAAAAATGATCTACATAGAGTAAGGGGGCTTTTTAATGGGCTTAGTTATTATTTTCGCACTAGTAACCATTCTTGCGATCTTCGGACTTATTCGTTCACTTAAAGACAAGAACCTTCTTGGTGCATTCTTTGCATTTGGTGCATTAGCTGTATTCGGATGGTTTGCTGTAATGACATTTATCCATCATGGATTTCCTACAGCACATTAATAAGAAATGTAAACCCCTTAGTATTTGCTAAGGGGTTTTTTCGTTATATCATGTGCTTTTCAACACTCTCAAGCTTGCCTTCCATCGTTGTTTTTTTATCTCTTCTGTCATCAATTCTAATATTTGTTGCAACCCTTTGTATCCCTTTATGAAATGGGGCCTCATGAATTGCTGTTATCACTTCAAAAAGAGTAGAAAGTTCTCCTTCAATTATTGTATTCATGGGGGTTAATTTATATTTTATTTTCCCCTCTTCTTCAAACCTCTTTAATATGTGTTGAATATCAGCTACATATTCACTAACACTCGGTGTTGTTGTTCCTATTGGGATTACAGTTATGTCTACAATTGCCATCTTAACATCGTCCTTTCAAGTTTAATTCAATGAAATTAGTTCTTTTATTGTCTTATTTTTTAGATCAATGATTTTTTCAAATCTAGGGCCATAAAGGGCGAATTCTCCATTTGGTGAAAGTTTGATTGGAAAATTCTCGATGCTGTCAATAACGGTCATTTTCTCACCCGTTTTAGGTGAAAAAGAAACGAGGGAATAGTCATTTTTTTCTTCATTTACCTCAAACATGTAATACAGATTATCTGTGATGTCAAAGTCATGATATGGAATATTCCAATCAGAATAAAGAGCAACTAATCGCGTAGGCATTTCAGCTACCCTTTTTTGGTCTTCACTATCATAAAAACGAACAACGGCTGTACCGTTTTCATCAATCAATTCAATTGTAGTTAATAGATTTTTAAAATTTGTATTAGCCACAACATGTTCAGAAATGATTGTCTCTTTCTGGTCATTAAGATTATGCAAATATAATGGTGCAGTCAAGGAAGGTTCTTCTTGATCCCATTTTAAATAAGACACTTGTTGATTACTTACCCATTGGATAAATGGGATGTCTATAGGATTTTCAATTATTTGTCTCTCTTGAATATCGATCATTTGTGTCTGATACGACCAATCCTCTTTAAAGCTTGTAACAATGAGTTGATGGTGATTGACTTGATTCCAAGTAAATGAAAGTTCGTATGATTCAAGTTTTGTCTGATACTGAATATCTCCATCACGATTGAAAAAGAGTAATTCTGCCTCATAGCTTGATGGACTTGTATGGACTAAAAACAGACTTTTGTCTTCATTTGCCTCCATTTGGACAATTGGAACATCTGATTTGTAAAATAATTGTGTTTCTCCCGTATATAAGTTGTATGTATGTATTTCAGATCCCTCAGCATTATTTATGATATAAAAAACTGTTTCACCATCTAGCCAATCAGTAACTGAATGAAATAATTCTTCTTTTATATCTAATTGTAGCTTCATGTTTTTTTCATTGAGTTGATTTTTCGGTTCTTTTTCTGAAATGATCCGTTCTTTATTTGGTTGTAGCTCTTGACTATTCTCTTGTTGATGAGATGGAATACACCCTGACAAAAGAAGCTCGATTAACAACATGATTGAAAAAATTTTTGTTAATCTCATCAACTTTTTTTCACCTAACTCTCCTAATAATCTTTCAAAACTATATATCGTTTCTTATTTAAATATACGTATTTAAACGAAAAACGTTTCAATTTTCCCCTTAATTTCTTAAGTAATCTATTGGTAAGATACCTCAATTAACGTAACATACTCTTTATTAAAAAGCTATGTAAAAAACGTGTCCAAACGGGTAACAACTTAGTAGTAATTTCAAAAAGGATGAATGACTAATATACAATATATTAGACACTCATCCTTTTTATTATTTTTCACATATAAAGTGCTGAATAAAAGATCCCTTTACTCTTTTTAAAAATTTCATCAAACTGTTCAAATGGAAGAGGGTTTACTCCATTTCCTAGTTCAATTGTAAAACCTGGTTTTCTCCATTTATTCACATACCAGTCTCTAAACCCAGCGTGACTATCAATATCTCTTACAGCTTTATACCCGCTAAGCTTCTCAAACTCTTTTACAATGTGTTCAGCTTCCTCTGGTTCTTGACGTAAATATCCCCAATAAATTTCCTCCCCTTGCGTGTGAAACGCGAGAACTCGATCAAAACTCGAGTTCTCTACTAATTTTGCAAGTGCAATCGCTTCTGGTTCTGTAAGTGGAGCATCACCGGGATAATCTCGTGGAGCCGGTGTTTTTGGTATTTTCCGCTTCTTTTCAATCTCCCAATTAACAGGATACTGATTGTTCAGATCTATCCCTCTAATATTAGCTTTCCACTGTGAGAAATCAATACTCAAATCATTCATTTGTAAAAGTGCTGCTTCATAATCAATTTGATCAGGTAACCCCTTTAACACAAGATCAACGCCATCTGGATTAACCATTGGTACAAAGGAAATTGTCGTTTTATTATAAAGGTCTAACATGTCTTGATTTGCCATTGAAGACTCTTTACATAAAAGTTCAAGATATTCATGTAGCCAATGCATCATAATACTTGTTGTTATCCATTCATTAGCGTGAAAAGATCCATTCATATGAATTTTTTTGGGGCCATTCCCTATTACTAATTCTATAATGGGTTTCCCTAATACACTATAGCCAATCACATTCTTCTTAATAAATGGATACATGATCTTTAGCTTCTCGAGGTCATCAAATAGTAGTTCAGAATCATATGGCTTTTTTGTATATAAATTATGAACATCGATTGAATTATTATTTGGGGGTATATGAAAAAAAGAACGATCTTTTATTCTTTGAATACAACTCATCGGTACTTCTAATTTGGTATTAGCTTCAAATTGCTGTTGAAACTTCATACCTTTATTACAATCCATTATAAGCTGACGATCTAGCTGTAAGTGTTCTGAAAGTTCTTTGAGTAAAATGGTTTTATTTAAGCAAATGATCATCGTCTGAACCTCCATTAATCTATTTACTTACTATAGACTATGTTAGCCTTGGTCATTTGTTATTTTATTCTTACCAAATCGTCATACATCACTTGAGAATAATTGAATTAAATGAAATAGGAAAAGGACTGCCTAAATTTAGCCAGTCCTTTGCTCTTTAATCTTCTTTGTTTTCTTCTGTCTCATCAGTAATTACTTCAGCCTCGTTATCTTCATAAAAACGGAGTAAGTCCCCATAGATAACTTCATCCGAATAATTCAATTCTTGTTTTGCTTTTTCCATATATGGATCGCATACAGATTGATCTGTTGGCTCTCCTGTTTCTTTGTCATAACAGAAGCCTTTTGTGTACACATTATTCTCTGTGATAAAGCTGCCATCTCTTAGTACAGTAAATGATAATTTGTCATTAGAGAAAACATCGGTACCAAATTGAATTTGATCACTCGTATCAATTCCAAGTAAGCTCATGATCGTAGGACGGATATCAATTTGTCCCGCTACTTTTGTAAATGTTTGAGGGTTTTTATCTGTAACTCCTGGAATATGAACGATAAATGGTACACGCTGTAATTGAATTGTCTCAAATGGAGTAATTTCTCTCCCTAAAAACTTCTCCATGGCCACATTATGATTTTCTGAGATTCCATAATGGTCACCATACAAAATGATGATTGAATTTTCATAAACATCTGTTTTCTTTAATTCTTCAAAGAAATGTTTAACTGCTTCATCCATATATCGAACTGTTGGAATATACTGGTTTAATGTTTTACTATTTGAGTCAAATTCATCAATGAATCGGTCTTCTTCCCCTAGCTCAAATGGGAAGTGGTTCGTTAATGTGATTAATCTAGTATAAAATGGTTGTGGTAATTCATCAATATGCAGAACAGATTGTTCAAAGAAATCAATATCTTTTAATCCCCAACCAATGGAGTTTTCTTCGGTTACTTCATAATCATTAACATCAAAAAAGCGATCATATCCGAAGGCTTGGTACATCAAATCACGATTCCAAAAACTTTTATTATTCGCATGGAAAATAGACGAGTAATATCCATGTTCTTTTAAAATTTCTGGTGTGGCTGTGTATTCGTTATTACTATTTGTAAAGAAAACGGCGCCACGCCCTAATGGATATAATGAGTTATCCACTAAAAATTCTGAGTCAGATGTTTTACCTTGGCCAGTTTGGTGATAAAAGTTTTCAAAATAGTAACTTTCATTTATTAAGTCATTTAAGAAAGGTGTTATTTCTTCTCCATTTAATTGCTCATTTATCACAAAGCTTTGCAAGGACTCGAGTGATACTAAAATGACATTTCGACCTTCTGCAACTCCATGAAGATCCGCTTGTGGTTCTTTACGGTTTGCATTTACATAGTTGTCAATCTCAGTTAAGCTATCACTGTCTGCTAAAGCACGCTGTGCAGATGTTTTAGATTGTAAAACTGCATCATAAATATGGAAGTTATATACACTTATATTTTTCACAAGCATTTCACGGTCAAACGAACGTGTTAAAAGCTGTGGACGCTCTGCTTCAGCTAACCCTAAATTAAAGAAAAAAACGGATGCAACTAGAAGAAAATAAGCTGATTTTTCTTTTTTTGTTAATACTGATGATGTTCTAAACGTTGGTTTTCTTAATAACCAGTATAAAATCACAATATCAACAAACATTAATAAATCACTAGGTAGAAATAGGTTCGTAATACTGCTTCCTAAATCTCCCATGTTGCTTGTCTGAAATAATACTGGAATCGTTAAGAAGTCATTAAAGAAACGATAGAACACCATGTTAGCAAGTAATAGAGCTGTTACAAAGATACTTGCTCCAAAAATATAACGGTTTCGATTCTTTTCCTTTAAAAATAACCCAAACCCAAATAGTAATAATAAAAAGCTTAATGGGTTAATGAACAGAATGAACTCTTGTGTAAAATTTTCAATTTTAATATCAAAGCTAGTTTTATAGACAATATATGTTTTTACCCATAGAAATAACGTTGCTAAAAGTAAAAATGAAATTTTCGAAAAAGATTTCTTGCGCACATCTACTACCTCCTCATCCGACAGGACAATCACGCTTTTCTCTTTTATGTTTTATGTTTTTCCAATTATTAGGTTCCATGTTAAATAACTAAAACATATCTTAATACTTTCTTTACAAAAAATCAATGCTTTTTAATACTGTCATTACATTAGCCTGATAGAATTATAATGTTTAGCTTATTCACTATACCCTACTATTAGACGTTTTAAAACCTAAAAAGTTTCGTTTGGATATAAAGTAAAAAAATTCAGAAAATTAATATTAGGTATAGATATTCTTTACAAAAGACTTAATGGTAAAAAGGAGCACTCACAAATGAGGCTCCTTTTTACTAATTCCCTATTTTGAACATTTTATGGATAAGATTGTTTGTACTTTATTATTTATTCAGTAGCTTTGATTTTACTAGCCATGCTCCACCAATGACACCTGCGTCATTGCCCAGAGTTGCAACTGATATAGTAGCTGCTTTTGCCACTCGCGGGAAAGCAAATCGTTTAAAATAATGATCCACTTTTGAGATTAGGCGGTCTCCCGCTTTAGACACCCCGCCACCAATAACTATTTTTTCGGGATTAAGTCCATTAGAAATATTTGCGAGGACAAGACCTAGTTGGAAAGTAACATAATCAATTACTTCCTCAGCAAGTGCATCACCTTGGTCTAGAGCATCAAAAACATCTTTTGAGCTTAGATCTGATTTATTTCGAAGAGTGCTTACTTGATCTGAAGATTGAAGTTTCTCTTTAGCAATTCTTACTATACCTGTTGCAGAAGCAATAGTCTCAATACACCCTGTTTTTCCACATCCACATAAAGCTCCACCTTCTGGAACAACAGTGATGTGCCCAATTTCTCCACCTGCGCCATTTACACCATGAATGACTTCTCCATTTGAGATAAGCCCTCCGCCTACACCTGTGCCAAGTGTAACACAGATTAAATCTCTCGCTCCGTCTCCTGCACCTTTCCACATTTCACCTAATGCAGCGATATTTGCATCATTGTCAATAATAGCAGGCAATCCTGTTTCTAATTCAATATGGTCACGCAAAGGGAAATTTACCCATCCAAGGTTTGGAGTTTCATAAATTAAACCTTTTTCTAAATTGACAGGACCAGGTGCACCCATCCCTATACCGCCAAGCTTAGCCTTTGTAAGACCTAGTTGTTCAAGTTTCGTATCAATTGCTTTTGCAATATCTGTTGTAATCGTTTTTCCTGTCTTATCAGTTGGAATTTCCCACTTTTCAACAATTTCACCATAATAATTAATAAATGCCATTTTAATTGTAGTTCCACCTAAATCAATGCCCACTAACCATTGCTCATTCATTCAAATCACCTTTTCCTACTATTATATATGTACTGCAGCAAACGTTTTCACATTTCTTTTGAGATAAACCTTAGGATCATCCCCTTTGTATTCTACCGCTTTAGCTTTTGGATTTCTTGTCTTAAAAGAAGGATAGCCATTTGGTAATCCTTTGGTTCAATGAGACTAGATTGATACAATTGTTTTATTTCTTCCTCCATTAGCTCCAAATCAGCTAAACGGTCACCAATGTATATGATCGTTCCGAACTTTTTTAACAGTTGTTGTACATCATAAATGGTTTTCAAATGGTCACCTACTTACTTCTAAAAAATACTTTTACACTATTAACTTAGTACTAATATAAAGTATAAAGGAAAACACCACAGCGTCAAGAAAACGTTTAAAATTAAATAGAATATTTAATTAATATATTTTTTCCATTTCTCTCTAAATTTATTTTAATATATTAAAACTTATAACATCTGCCTATAAAGCGGATTCATATATATCAATGATAACAACTAATTCTTGTATTTTTCTGAATAATTTATTTTTTCTAAAAAATATATTGTTTTTTACTAGATACAAGTTTAAAATAGTGTTACTTATTACATCGGGATCACGGGGGGACATAGAATGGTAACATTTATTTTATCTGTTTTCACATTAATTATTGGATATTTAATCTATTCAAAAGTAGTAGAAAGAGTTTTCGGAATAGATGATCAGCGAATCACACCTGCATATGCGAAAAAAGATAGTCTTGACTATATGCCCATGAGTTGGTGGAAGGCTTCCTTAATTCAGCTTTTAAATATCGCTGGCCTCGGGCCTATCTTTGGAGCAATTATGGGAGCTTTATATGGTCCTGTAGCATTTATTTGGATCGTAATTGGTTGTTTATTTGCTGGGGCTGTACATGATTATTTTTCTGGGATGCTTTCGATCAAGCATGGTGGTGAGCAATATCCAACATTAGTAGGCAGATATCTAGGAAAATCGGTAAAAACGATTATTAATATTGTATCTATTGTCTTAATGATTTTAGTTGCAGCTGCATTTACTGCAGGTCCTGCTCAGTTGGTTGACCAGCTTACACCATTAACCTATTCATCATCATTACTACTTATCTTTGCTTATTTTGTTTTAGCAGCAGTATTACCAATAAACAAGCTGATCGGAAAGATCTACCCTATTTTTGGCTTAATTTTAATTATTATGGCAATATCTATCGGCTTTGCCTTATTCTTTATGGATCATTCCATACCAAATCTAACTTTTGAAAATTTACATCCAGGAGAAATCCCAATTTGGCCTTTATTAATGGTTACAATATCTTGTGGCGCTATTTCTGGCTTTCATAGTACACAAAGCCCGATTTTGGCTCGTACACTTAAGAAAGAGAGCGATGGAAGAAAAGTGTTTTTCGGTGCAATGGTTGCAGAAGGAATTATCGCATTAATTTGGGCCGCGGCTGGTATGACATTTTTCGGAGGGCCAGACGGACTACAAGGCGCACTTGCCGAAGGAGGAACAGCTGGCGTTGTAAACGAAATTAGTAAAACCACTTTAGGACAATTTGGCGGAATATTAGCAATCTTAGGGGTTATTATTTTACCAATTACAACAGGCGATACGGCTTTACGTTCGTCTCGAATGATGCTTGTCGAGTTATTAGGTAAATTCGGAAACTTTGATTCAAAAATCAAGACGATACTTATGACTATTCCTGTTGTAGTTCCAACTTATTTATTAACACAAATGGATTACACATTTTTATGGCGTTATGTAGGATGGACAAATCAAGTTGTAGCAACGGTTATGTTATGGACAGCTGCTATGTATTTATTAAAAAACGGAAAGTTCCACTGGATATCTTCAATTCCAGCGTTATTTATGACAGCTGTAACAGGATCTTATATCTTTTATGCACCTGAAGGATTCCAACTTTCTTATCAAACATCAATGATTTGCGGTTCATTTATCTTTTTAGCCGTACTCATCTGGTTCTTAACACAATTGAAAAAACATAAAGGTAATCCTATTTCTTTCGAAAAAGCAGCATAATATCGGAGATAAACAAGGCTAGCTCTAATTTGAGCTAGCCTTTAGTGTATTGTGATCATCTATCCGGATCCTGCGGATGTAAGAATGGAGGTCGTCTGTTTTTCAATGGCATTGGAGAACGAAATAATACATCTCGCATCGCCTTATAACTAAATGGAATGAAAGGATACAGATAAGGAACATTGAATGATTTCATACGAGCAAGCATAATGATCCAACCTGTATATCCAACGACGAAACCAATTGCACCTAACCATGCTGTAAAAATCAGTAATATGATTCGATATATCCTATTTGCCAAGCCTAATTCATAACTCGGAGTTGCAAATGTACCAATCGCAGCAATAGCCAAATATAAAATCACTTCATTTGTAAGTAATCCAACTTCAACTGCTACTTGACCTACCATTAATGCTGCTACTAATCCTAATGCCGTAGCTAAAGAAGAAGGCGTATGAATAGCGGCCATCCTTAATACATCAATCCCTAATTCAATCAACAAAAATTGAACTAGTAATGGAACTTGGCCAGGATCTTCTATCCCAATATATTTTAAATTTTCCGGTAATAACTCCTGATTTTGTGCTAATAAATACCAAAGAGGTAGAATGAATATCGATGCCCACACGGCAATAAATCGAACGATCCTCAAATAAGCCCCAACAACCGGTTTATTTCGATATTCCTCAGCATGTTGTAAATGATGCCAAAAGGTCGTTGGTGTAATAAGTGCACTTGGTGATCCATCAACAAAAACAATGACATGTCCTTCATAAAGATGTGCCGCTGCTGTATCTGGTCTTTCCGTATATCTTACAACCGGGTAGGGGTTTAAATGTCTTCCAGAAATAAATTCTTCAATTGTTTTTTCC
>DASQMK010000530.1:0-1625 GCA_035645575.1 Metabacillus sp. | reverse complement strand
GACACTTCGCTTTAATCAATTAAAATCTTTGATTCCAGGAATTACTCAACGTATGTTAGTTAATCAATTAAGAGAACTTGAAGAAGATTTAATTGTCCATCGTGAAGTATATCCAGTTGTACCACCGAAAGTAGAATACTCGCTTACAGACCAGGGAAAGACATTAATGCCTATCCTTGAGTCAATGTATGAATGGGGAAAAAGCTATCGAACAAAATATTTACAACATACTGAGTTTTTAGAAGATAATATGCTATAGCGCTAAAAGAGAGTACGAACTGATCCTTCGTACTCTCTTTTTTGTTTTGTAGTTTTGATGACACCTCATTAAGCCGTTAATGATGTTTATAAAAATATTGAGGGTGCTTTTATTCCGTTTAGTAGGAAGAAAATAGGTATAAAAAATTTTTGTAAAAAAAGAACGTTACATATTCTTACAATTGGATTGTGTAAGTTGTGAAAATTAGAGTAAAAATAGATCAACCAGATAACAAAAATGAAAGTTGGGAGGTTGAGAAATTTTCATACAACCTTTTGGTAATCTTTTAACCTGTTTCTTGTTTTTATGGATAGTAGAGTTGGAGAGATTTTTTAGATAGTTTATAAAAGCGACTATTTTTTAACTTACTGGAAAAAATTCATAGGTTTACAGGAAGAGAGGGAATTAAGCATATGGATCAAAAAAGGATTGTTATTATTGGGGCTGGTGTTGTTGGCTGCAGCACTGCTTATTATTTAAGCAAAATGGGGCAAAAAAATATAACAGTAATTGAACAAGGTCCTTTATTTGAAACTGGTGGATCAACATCACATGCTCCAGGACTTGTATTTCAGCTTAATTCATCAAAGGTGCTTACAAGATTAGCTTCAGAAACAGTGGAAGCCTTTAAGGTACTAAGTAATGATGAAGGTTCATCATTCTACTCGGTAGGGAGTATTGAGGTTGCACAAACACATGAACGATTTGAAGAATTAAAGAGAAAAGCTGGGATAGCAAAATCTTGGGGAATAGAGGCATCTATTCTTTCGCCAAAAGAATGTGTGGAGAAAAGTGCTTTGATAAACGGCGCTATTATATACGGTGGTCTATATGTACCATCAGATGGGATTGCTAAACCACTTCGAGCTGTTGATAAAATGGCTGGTTTTGCTAAATCTTGTGGTGTACAGTTTTTTGGGCATACAGAAGTTACAGGTATCCATGTTTTAAATGATGAAGTCAAAACAGTGGAAACTAGTATTGGCAGCTTTGCGGCGGATCTTGTATTATGCTGTGCAGGATTTTGGGGACCTCGAATAGGAGAAATGGTAGGAGTAACAATACCACTTCAGCCAATTGCTCATCAATATGTATTTTCAAATGATCTAGTAGAACTAGCAAATGAAGTAGAAGAGGTTACAGCTCCACTCATTAGGGATCAGGATAAGTCTATGTATTTTCGTCAGGTCTTTAACGGAATTGGCATTGGATCATATCAACATCGTCCATTACCGGTTGAGGTAAGTGAGATATCTAAATATGGTGAGTCGAAAGAAATGCCGTCGGTTAAGCCATTTACTCCAGAGGATTTTGAGAAACCGTGGCAGGATGCAGTTGAGCTCATCCCTGGCTTGAAGAAAGCAGG
>DASQMK010000529.1:0-4175 GCA_035645575.1 Metabacillus sp. | reverse complement strand
TTCGCTTTGTGTAAGTCCTGGGCAGTGATCACCATTTGCTGTGCTGATTTAACAAGTAAGCCGGACAAACCGATAAGATCTGGTTTCTCGTCTTTTACAGCTTGAATTAATGTTTGTGGTGTTACCTTTATGCCGAGATCAACAACTTTATAGCCATTATTGCTTAAAATAATATCAACAAGGTTTTTACCTATATCGTGAACATCACCTTTAACAGTTGCAAGAAGGATTTTTCCTTTTCCGCTATCATCGCGTTTTTCCATGAACTGCTCTAGGTAGGAAACAGATGCTTTCATAACCTCAGCACTTTGGAGAACCTCTGCAACGATTAATTGATTATCATTGAATAAAACCCCAACTTCAGCCATACCCTCCATTAATGGTCCATTAATGATATCAAGCGGCTCAGGGTATTTCTTTAATGCTAACTCTAGGTCTGGAATAAGACCTTCTTTTGTTCCTTCTACGATGTAGTTTGATAACCTTTCCTCTAAGGTCAGGTTTTGAATAGGTTTTTTGTCTTCTTTTTTCTTACCGCGATAGAAGGCCGTGAATTTGGCTAGTGATTCATCTGTTGTATTAAATAAAAGATCTTCAGCCATTTGAATTTCTTCTTTAGGAATCGAAGCAAATCTCTCTAATTTTTCTGTGTTAACAATCGCATAATCGAGTCCAGCCTGTGTACAGTGATACAAGTAAACAGCATTCAATACTTCACGTCCAACTGGAGGAAGGCCGAACGAAACATTACTAACACCTAGAATTGTTAAACATTCAGGAAGTTTTTCTTTAATAAGCTGGATACCTCGAACTGTCTCATTTGCCGAACCGATATATTGTTCATCTCCAGTTCCAACTGGGAAAACGAGCGGATCAAAAATTAAATCACTTGCTTTTAGTCCATGTTTTTTGACGAGAAGGTCATGAGAGCGAATCGCCACTTCAAGTTTCTTTTCAGCTGTTAAGGCCATACCAACTTCATCAATTGTTCCAACGACTAAAGCGCCGCCGTACTTTTTAACAAGAGGAACAATGGCGTCAAATCGTTCTTCGCCATCTTCAAGATTAATCGAATTTATGATTGCTTTACCTTGAGAATATTTTAGTGCTCGTTCAATGACTTTTTCATCTGTTGAGTCAATAACAAGAGGAGCTTTGACTTTTTTTACAACCTCTTTAATGAAAGCTTCCATATCCTCAAGCTCATCTCTGTCAGGGTCAGCTAAACAGATATCGATAACATGGGCGCCGTTTTTTACTTGTGCTCTTGCAATTTCAGATGCCTCTTCGATTTTACCTTCTGCAATCAGACGCTTAAATTTGCGTGAACCAATAACATTGGTACGTTCTCCAACGAATAAAGGACGCATTCCTTCTTCATAGAGAAGGGCATCGATTCCAGATACTGTATGACCGTTTGAGACTTTCTCGATTTTGCGAGGGGAAATGGTCGAAACAGCCTCTGTAATAGCACGAATATGCTCAGGTGTTGTTCCACAGCATCCGCCAACTAAGTTCAGCCAGCCTTGCTCAGCAAATGCTACTAGTTTTTTAGCTAATGATTCAGGTGATTCATGATAATTTCCCTCTTCATCAGGTAAGCCTGCATTTGGATAGCAGCTAACTGCCGTATTAGCCAATCCTGATAAGGTACGGATATGGTCTGTCATAAATTCAGGTCCAGTTGCACAGTTTAGCCCAACAGAAATTGGCTTCATATGCTCAAGTGATATATAGAATGCTTCGATATCCTGCCCAGCTAAAGTCGTTCCCATTGGTTCAATTGTTCCAGAAACCATTAGGGGGAGCTCCTTACCTGTGTTTTCAAATGCTTGTTGAATTCCTAAAAAGCCGGCTTTTACATTTAACATATCTTGGCTTGTTTCAAGAAGGAGCAAATCAGCTCCTCCAATGATTAATCCTCTTGCTTGTTCCTCATAATTTTCAACTAATGTATCGAAGGTTGTTCCACCTGTTACAGAAAGAGTTTTTGTTGTCGGTCCCATAGCCCCGGCTACGAACCTTGGTTTTGCTGGTGTTGAATATTTTTCCGCTGCACGTTTGGCAATTTTAGCTGATTCAATATTTAATTCTAATGCCAAGCGACCAAGATCATATTCATCTAACACAAGACTTGTAGCACCAAAAGTGTTTGTTGAAATAATATCTGAACCAGCTTCCAGGTAGGCTTCATGAATGGCTTCAATTGTTTTTGGTGAAGTCAATGTTAGATACTCATTACACCCATCATAATCTTCTCCGCCAAAATCCTCGGGGGACAGGTTTGCTGCTTGAATCATTGTACCCATCGCACCATCTAGTACAAGTATTCGTTTTTCTAGCTCTCTTTTGATGCTACACATGTGTAATCTTCCTTTCAGCTCGCTGTTTTTCCTTTTCATGGATGTAGTTTGTTAACTCCACTGTAAGGTCGTATTGTAAAAATGGTGTAATTAAATAAATTCCATTGAATAGATCGAAGGCTGTGTCAATTAAATCTTTTGCAATGGCAAGGCCTTCTTGGCGTGCCTGTTCTTTGTCTGCTCCTGCTGAGGCCATCTTATCACGAATAGAATCTGACAGCTTAATACCAGGGATTTCGTTATGAATAAATTCGGCATTTCGACTAGACGTTAATGGCATAATTCCGATATAGATCGGAGCTTGTAAATTGCGGGTAGCTTCATATACATCGATAATTTGCTGATTCGAATATAATGGCTGAGAAATGAAGTAATCAGCACCATGAGCAATTTTCTTTTCAAGTCTGACGACTGCTTTATCTAAATGGCGAACATTAGGATTAAATGCAGCGGCTACAGAGAAATTCGTTTTTTGTCCAAGCGGTTTTCCTGAATAGGATACACCGTTATTGAACTGTTTAATTAAACTGATTAAATCAAAGGATGATACATCATAAACAGAGGTTGCTCCTGGAAAATCACCGATTTTTGATGGATCACCTGTAATGGCTAATACATCTGACATACCTAAAGAGTGTAAGCCCATGAGATGGGATTGAAGACCGATTAAGTTACGATCGCGACATGTAATATGAATTAAGGTTCTTGCTCCTGTTTTTTCTTTTGCTAAAATTCCGGCAGCAAGGTTACTGATTCTTGGTGAAGCTAATGAATTATCTGCAAGAGTTAATGCATCGATCCCTGCGTCATGAAGTGCTCCTGCACCTTCAAGGAATTTTTCCATGCCTAGTTTTTTAGGCGGATCTAATTCGACAATGATGGAACGTCTTTCCTGAACAATTTCCTCAAGAGGTGTTGGGGAATCAACACGATTTTCACGAATATTTAGTTGCGATGATGTAGCAACCTTTACTTGTTTAGATGTAATAGGTGTTAAGTTTGAAACAGCTTCAGCCATTGCTTTAATATGCTTAGGTGTTGTTCCACAGCATCCGCCTATTAATCTCACACCTTGATCTCTAAATTTCAAAGCACTTTCTCTGAAATATGTTTCATCAGATTCATAGACAAGACGCCCTTCGTTTAATGCAGGTAAACTGCTGTTTGGAAAAACGGATAGATAGGCTTGCTCTGGAATCGGAACCTCTTCTAATGATTGAATCATATGATAAGGACCTAAACGACAGTTCAATCCAACAACATTTGCTCCAAGATCCTCCAAAATAGTGAAGCCATCCTTTAGTGATGTTCCATCTTGCAGGACACCAGCTTCATGTAGGGAAACATTCGCAATAATTGGCTTGTTTGTTTCCTTGCGGGCAATTTGAAGAACAGTCTTCATTTCTTCCATATCATAATAGGTTTCAAGAAGCAGGCCATCAACATTCTCATTAAGAAGGAGGTATAGCTGCTCTCTAAAGTTTCGTTTAATTTCTTCGATACTATGAGCACTCTTTTTAAACGATCTGACCCCGCCAATCGTTCCAAAAACATAGGTGGATGAATTTGCAGCTTTTTTAGCGATTTCTACAGCTTTTTTGTTAATCTGTCTAATTTCATCCTCTAATCCATATCGAGAGAGCTTTATGTCATTAGCACCATATGTGTTTGTTTGAATCAAGTTTGCACCAGCTTCTATATAGGCTTGATGAACAGCAAGTACATCCTCAGGTTTGGATATATTCAATTCCTCAAAACAACGATCAACACCATGTGCATAAAGCATGGTACCCATCGCACCGTCGCCAATTA
>DASQMK010000528.1:0-2951 GCA_035645575.1 Metabacillus sp. | reverse complement strand
TTTCCTGAAGGCTTTTTATGGGGAGGCGCTACAGCA
Source organism: Metabacillus sp. (assembly GCA_035645575.1). Classification (GTDB taxonomy): domain Bacteria; phylum Bacillota; class Bacilli; order Bacillales; family Bacillaceae; genus Metabacillus. Next base: position 2,915 of record DASQMK010000528.1, on the reverse strand, counting down.
GCAAATCAAATTGAAGGCGGATATAATGAAGGGAATAAAGGGTTAAATATTGCTGATGTCCTTCCAGGAGGAAAAGCCCGATATGAATTCTTAGTAAAACCTGGGTTTGACTTTGAAATCCATCCTGAACAATATTACTATCCAAATCATGAGGCGATTGATTTTTATCACCGATATAAAGAGGATATTGCATTGTTTGCAGAAATGGGATTCAAGGCATTCCGCATGTCAATTGCATGGACGCGAATTTTTCCCAATGGTGATGAGACAGAGCCAAATCAAGAAGGCCTTGACTTCTACGACCGTGTTTTTGATGAATTGAGTAAGTATGGAATCGAACCAGTTGTCACGATTTCTCATTATGAAATGCCTCTACATTTAGTTAAAGAGTACGGTGGTTGGAGAAATCGTCAGGTCGTTACGTTCTTTGAACGATATGTGAAAACAATTTTTAATCGTTATAAAAACAAGGTTAAGATTTGGATGACATTTAATGAAATCAATAGTGGATTGGTAATGCCAATTAATGGTCTTGGATTTTCCATTCAAAAAGAAGAGGACAAATACCAGCCTACTTTCCAAGCATATCATCATCAATTTCTTGCAAGTGCGATCGCGGTTAAAGCATGCCATGAGATCATCCCAGATTCTCAAATTGGCTGTATGATCCTTTTTGCACCAGTCTATGCTTTTGATAGCAACCCGCAAAATGTGATGCATGCACTACAGGAAGAACAGCTGTTCAACTATTTCTGTGGAGATGTTCAAGTCCGCGGAGAGTATCCGGCTTTTATAAAGAGATACTTTAAAGAACATCAAATAGAATTAGATATTCAAGATGGTGATTTGGAATTATTGAAGGAAGGGACAGTTGATTATGTTGGCTTTAGCTATTATATGTCCCGTACGGAGAAGAAAGTGAAAACTGATGAAGAATCATCCGAAGGGAATATTATCGGGGGAATCAGAAATCCATTTTTAGAAGCAAGTGACTGGGGCTGGGAAATTGACCCAGAAGGATTACGCATCAGTTTAAACAAATTATATGATCGCTATCAGAAACCACTATTTGTCGTAGAAAATGGATTAGGAGCTTATGATAAAGTCGACGAGGACGGCTCTATCAATGATGACTATCGAATTGATTATCTTCGTGAGCACATCAAGGCAATGGGAGAAGCAATCGAAGATGGTGTGGATTTAATGGGCTATACAAGCTGGGGCTGTATTGATATGGTCAGCATGTCAACAGGCGAATTCTCCAAGCGCTATGGATATATTTATGTAGACAAACATGACGATGGCAGCGGTACATTAGAGCGGAAAAAGAAGAAGTCTTTTTACTGGTATAAAGACGTAATAGAAAGTAATGGGGAAAAGTTATAAAATAAGCCTCTCACAAACTAAAGGTGAGAGGCTCTTTTTTTAGGCCGTTATCGTAAACTTTGTTATTATTTTTAGATAGTTAAACGTAAGAAAAGGTTCGTTCCATTGCGCTCCAGACACAAGACTCGCCGGGAAGGAAGCCGAGCCTCCTCAGCTTCGCTTGCGGGGTCTCGGCCTTTCCTCACTTCCCGCAGGAGTCAAGTGTCTTCTGCTTCATTCCACTATCGTTTTTGACTAGTATTTATTCCATAGCCACAACCTTAACTAAGCAACCTTTTATAATAATATAGCAAATGATCTAATTACTAATCCCTACCGTCTTTTAGGAATGGTGAGGGTTACTGTTGTCCCTACATTTATTTTACTTTGATAAGCTAACCCAAACTCTTGACCGTAAGAAAGTTGTACGCGGTGGTGGACATTCCGTACCCCATATCCCTTTGTTTTGTTGGTTAAAATTGTTTCTAGCTTTTCTGGGTCTATTCCACAACCATTATCAGATACTGTGAAAATTAAGTTATCCTTATTTTGTTTGCCTGATATTGTTAAAACCCCTTTACCAGGTGTTTCTTTGTGGTCAATCCCATGATTGATGGCATTTTCTACTAACGGCTGTAAAAGAAGATTGATCATTTTGTAATCAAGGATATCCTTCTCTACTTCACAATGAACCTCAAATGAATCGGAATGCATCATTCGTTGAATTTGAATGTAGGAAGTCGTATTTTCAAGTTCATCTTTGACAGAGATGGTACTTTTTCCTTGATTCAATGTTGTTCGGTAAAATGTTGAAAGATATTGAGCCATTTGACTAATATCCTCTTGATCGGCCATAATTGCCTTGCTGTTTATTAGAGAAAGGCTATTATAGAAAAAGTGAGGATTAATTTGGGCTTGTAATGCTTTCATCTCATACTCTTGTCGAGCGATTTTACTCTTGTAAACTTCATTAATCATTGATTGTAGTTTATGAACCATATTTCCGAATTTTTGAATTAAGTGACCGATTTCGTCAGAGGCTGTATTGGTTACAGTTACGACTAATTCCCCTTTTTCAATCTGTTCCATATTTTTTGATAGCAGGATTAACGGCCTGACCACCACTTTTGAAAGAAAATAGATTGATAAAAACAAGATTAGGATAGAAGAAAGAACGACGATAAAAAATGTGAGTTCAAGTTCATAAGAAGAGGCAGAGACTGTACCTATCGGACGATATAGATATGCTGTCCAGTTATAGGGTGTAAGTTCAGCTTTCTTATATATGTACTGTTCTTTTAATGAATTTTTGCTTAATCGTTTTAGCAATTCGTTTTCTGTTAGCGCAAAGGACATATTATCTTCTGAAAATTTGTTCATTTGAAACACAGGGGTACCATTTTCATCAAGAATAATGAGTCCATAGTTGTTTTCATATAAGGTGGACATTGATTCAAAAACATTCCCATAATCGATATCCATATAAACGATATTAGTCGTATTATGATGACGATCAAATAATTGACTCGCAACCTGGAAAGTCTCCTCTT
>DASQMK010000527.1:0-3848 GCA_035645575.1 Metabacillus sp. | reverse complement strand
TCAATGGCTTCATAAATATAGTCTTTCAAAATGGTTTCCATTTCAACTATTTCTTGAGCATTGGTAAACCTAATCTGGCGTGCGGACTGTACATTCTTTGTTTGTTGGATTAAAATTCCATGGGGATCCTTTAACAATGCTCCCTTGTGAAACAGTAGCGCACAATATTCTTTAAATCCGTGTATTAAAACGATGTTTTTTTTCTGATACGTATAACAAGGATGCATCCACTTAAAGTCTTCGGTAAGCTCACAGTCAAGAACGATTTTTCTTAAACTTTCAAATTCTTCCTTCCACTTAGTAGCTGCACTTAAAAATTCATCAACCTTAGGATTCATTCTACTATTTGTCATTAAGGACCACCCCTCTTCAATTTTTAGAAACTTCAACAAAAAGAGTATCAATCCTACTTAGATTGAAACCTCGATGCCAAACTATCTTTTAACATCTTACATATTTGCGTTTGAAACCAAGCCTCCCTCTATCAAGTTCTTTTTGAATACTTTCGTAAGCATTTAGGAGACTGCTTTTTTTCTTATCCCGTTTGACATCTACTATACCTACTTCCCTAGCATTCTCGATTGCCTTTTCATGTTGAGGCAAATATGAAATCCCCACGGTGTATAGAAAATTATTCATTGCTGATTTCGTTCGTTCTGGTGAATCATGAATCGTATTTTTCACAATATCAAGCATATTGGAAATCTTAGTTTCGGAAAATTCATTGTCTTTACGATTCCCTAAAAGCCAGCAGTAGCAACTCCAGCCCGCTGACATTCTCAACTCGTTACCACTTTCAATCCATTTATCAGCAACGTCTTGTGCAATTTCTGATTCTGATAAAGTTACTGCCACTACATAATCGGACAACATATAAAAATATGCTTCATCTATCCAGCGATCATAATCCGACTCAGTCATAGCTTTGGGGTCTGCAATAATGCCTGCAAAATACATTGCATCGTAGTTACCTGTGGCATAAAGCTCTTCAGCTAAAGGTTGATTTATTTTTATTTTCTTTGCGATTGGTTTCATAGCACCTGTAGCCACTCCAAAAAGCGGCTCGTGCGCACCATTGGATATGTACATTTTTTTCGTTCGTTCCTTACCAAGGGCTTCAAGCTCCTGGATAACTGTTTTGAAATCCATCGTTTTGCACTTCCTTCCTTAATATTATTAACCCATTAAATTGTAAACACTAGTTTATATTCTTTATCAAGTCATTCATACTCCTCAATTTTACCATTAATTCTATCAAGTATCCTGCTTCTTTAATCTTCTTAGACTAACTAACTCTTTATTTTAACAATATTTGATATGGTACTTTTAAAAAGGATGTTATTTAGCGACCTTTTGAACAGTTCCTTCTTTTGATACGGGAGCATTTTTGCCAAATATAACAGAAAAGACAACAATCACTGCGATTACGATTGTGAACAATGTAATAGATTCATCAAGAAATACTGTTGCAAATAGAATCATTAAAAATGGTTGTAAGTATTGAATCTGGCTTACTCTTGCTATTCCACCCATAGCCATTCCACTATACCAAGCCACATATGCTAGAAATTGACTAACAACCGAGAGATAAATAAGACTTATCCAAGCGTGTATAGGGGCATGGAGCATTTCAATTGTAAGGTTAAGCCCAACTGGAATGATGAAAAATGGAGCACCGATCATAATTGCCCAAGCAATCACTTGCCAACTGCCTAATTCCTTCGATAATTTCCCGCCCTCTGCGTAACTTAGTCCTAATATAAGCGACGCTGCTAGTAAAGCTAAATCGGCATATTGTAATTGACCGAAACCGAGATGAAGTGCATATACAATAACAGCTAAAGAGCCGATTATACTAGAAATCCAGAATTTCAGAGAAGGGATTTCACCTGCTCTAAACATTGCAAATCCGGCTGTTGCTAGTGGTAACAGGGCTAATTCCACAGCTCCATGAGAAACAGGCACGTACCCCATTGCCCAAGAAGTCAGGAGAGGAAATCCTAAAACTGCACCAATAGCAACAATAAGTAAACTTTTGAATTGCTGACGCGAAGGTACTTTTTCTTTTCGGACAATCAATACCAAAGCTACTAAAATAGCAGCAACAAGTGTTCTTCCTAAACCGACGATCGTAGCCCCAAAATACTCTACTGCAATACTTGTTGAAGGGAGCGTTAAGCTAAAACAAATGACACCTACTAACCCCAATAGCAATCCAAATTTTTCTCCCTGCATTTTATCTACCCCTATCTTTTTATTTCGTGTGATATCTGAACTATTTTCAATTTTTATCCAAAAACAGTTCTGATATAATTATCATAATAACGGGTACACACAAGAAAAATAAATCACTTTTATCCCCATCTGTCCTGGTACAGTTAAAGGAAAGGATCAAGATATGAGTTCAAAATATAGTAAGATAATCGAAGAAATTAAGCTTCAGTTAGCAGATGGATCACTTGTTGCAGGCAGTAAACTTCCTTCTGTTCGTCAGTTATCTGAGCAATTTTCATGCAGTAAAAATACGGTCATAAAAGCATACGCCGAACTTGAAAAAGAGCATTTCATTTATTCTGTTCCTAAAAGCGGCTACTATGTTGTGAATGAATTACAAAAGGCAACGAAGGAAAATGAAGCAATTGATTTCTATTCTGCTGGTCCAGATAAAAACGTGATGCCTTATCTTGAATTTCAACATTGCATAAATCAAGCAATTGAACAATATAAAGAAGAGCTTTTTACATACTCTGATCAACAAGGGCTTTACTCATTACGAGTACAGATAGTGAAATATTTGCAGAATTTACAGGTATTCACTCACCCTGAACAAGTATTCGTTGTATCTGGCTCACAGCAAGCCCTTAATTTACTAGTTTCTATACCATTTCCAAATGGAAAAAATAATATTCTAATTGAACAGCCTACTTATTTCGGATTTATTGAATCTATTCATCTGCACCAAGCTACTACTTTTGGAATTGAATTATCAATGGAAGGGATTGATCTTGATCGTCTGGAATACATGTTTCGAAATAATGATATAAAATTCTTCTATATTATTCCGCGGTTTCACAATCCTCTTGGACACTCTTACACGAATAGTGAAAAGAAAAAAATCGTTGAGTTAGCTGAAAAATACAATGTGTATATAGTAGAAGATGATTTTTTAGGAGACCTTGATCCAAATGCAAAATCAGATCCTTTATTTTCTTTTGATCCTTCTGGGAGAGTGATTTATCTTAAAAGCTTTTCGAAAATTTTTCTCCCAGGGTTAAGGATTGCTTCTGTCATTCTTCCTACAATCATGATTAACAATTTTTTACGATATAAATTTAGTTCGGATTTTAATAGTTCAGCACTTTCTCAAGGTGCACTAGAAATTTATCTAAAAAGTGGTATGTTTCAAAGTCATCTCAAAAGAATAAAAGGGTTATACAGACGAAAAATGCAAATTCTTCAAGAAGCCTGTGAATCATTGTTACCTGCTAATACCCGTTATACTAAACCGACTTCAGGATTCTATCTATCCATCAGATTGCCAGAGAATGTAACAGCAAAACAGGTCGTTCATATGCTAAATGAACAGAATATATATGTTGATGATGCCTCTAGAATGTTTTTACCAGAATACAAAAAGGAAAATCTCCTTCGATTAAGCATCTCTCAAGTGAACGAGAGTCAGATAAAACCAGGGATAGAGCGGCTAGCCCACTGTATTACTATAATTGAAAGTAAAAAAAATCATATGACTCCAACTAACTTTTTTCACTTTTAATTTGCTGCAAAAAAAAAAAGAGGATATTAGCTCATAAATTGATCTAATATCCTCTAGTCTTTATAGTACCGCT
>DASQMK010000526.1:0-10845 GCA_035645575.1 Metabacillus sp. | reverse complement strand
CAGATATTGCATCACTCTCGAAAAGGCTACTTGTCATTATGAACCACGAGAAAAGAAGGTTTAGAGAGAAGGTTGATTATATTACTTCCCCTGGATATGGAAGTGGAGGAAATTGGAGAGAGGAACAAGGACTTCTGCGTGGCGGCATTGGTACTTTAATTACTACACTTGGACTCATGAAACCTGACCCTGTTACGAAGGAATTGGAACTCATTAGTGTTCATCCTGGTATCACGGAAGAGGAAGTAACCGAAAATACAGGCTGGGATATAAAAATATCTCCTAACTTAATTGAAACTGCTCCTCCTTCTGCTGAAGAGCTTCATGTTATACGAAAGATTGATCCTGAAGGATTCTGGACAGGAAAGAAAAAGGGGGATTAATATGCGTTCAAATGAAATAAATATCATGGTCAATTGGGGAGATACTGATAAAGCAGGTATTGTCTATTATCCAAATTATTTTAAATGGTTTGATATAGCAGGTCATCAATTCTTCCGCAGCTGTAACTTGTCTCCGCAAAAGCTTGAAGAGGAAAGAAATATCATTCTTCCACTATTAGACGCAAGATGCAGCTTTAAAAAACCTTTATTATATGAAGATATTATTACTATTCATACTGTAGTGCAGGAAATTAACAATAAAACAATTAAATTGAGTCATGAAGTCTTTAAAGGAAATGTCCGAACAGGTCATGGATATGAGCTAAGAGGCTGGGTAAGTCAAAAAGAAAATGAAATAAAAGCTGTGCCAATTCCATTTGATGTTATAGACATATTAAAAGAAGATATTCATTCAAAAGACATGGCAGAAAAAACGGTATTTAATGCATAATTCCTAGCTATCCTCTATAATAAATAGATGTCTCATATTAAAATAACATATATCAATCTGGATGGTGAGGAAGTTGAAGCCAAGGTCTTTGATGTTTACATTGTACGGTGAGTACATTGAATATTATGGAGGAGAAGTTTGGGTTGGAAGCTTAATACAATTAATGAGCCATTTTGGAGTTTCAGAATCTTCTGTAAGAGGTGCCATCTTAAGAATGGTTCAAAAAAACTTATTAAAAGTCAGAAAGATAGGAAATAAAAGCTATTATTCATTAACAGATCAAGGAAACCGTAGAATGGAAGATGGGGTAAAAAGGGTTTATACAACGCAAAGTGAAAAATGGGATGGCAAGTGGCGAATTCTAACCTATTCATTTCCTGAGGAAAAGCGGGAACTTCGTAATGAGATCAGAAAAGAATTAAACTGGACAGGATTTGGAGCAATTTCAAACAGTACATGGGTTAGTCCCAATGCATTGGAAGACCAAGTGTTAGAAATGATTCAAACTTATCAAATTGAAGAGAATACCTTTTTATTTAGTTCTTCTTCCATTGTTTCACATGACAATCAGAGTATTATAAATAAAGGCTGGGATCTTGAAGCAATATCAAGTGAGTATGATATTTTTATAAACAAATATACCTCTATATATGAATCTTTATGTGACAAAGCACTAAATAACAGTATGACAGATGTTGAATGTTTTATTGAAAGAACAAAACTTGTCCATGAGTATCGAAAGTTTCTCTTTCAGGACCCAGGTTTCCCGCGGGATTTACTGCCTGCTAAATGGTCAGGTACAAAGGCAAGGGAGTTATTTTGGAATATCCATCAGCTTATTTCAATACCTGCTGTCCGCTTTTTTGAAACTCTTTATGAAGCTGCCCCTGATCGTGATATCCAACCAAAGCGTGACAAAGCGATAAATCCATTTAGAGATGTGCGTGTATAAGTAAATAGCATGGTTGATTTATTTACTGCTTTTTACTATCTACGGTACTTTTCTTGAGTCTAAAATAGGTTGCTTGTCAATGATTGATCTACAGATCTCAGAGAATTGAGGGATTTACATGAGGAAAGTGTTAATGGAAATCAGAGATCATCTTGCGTTCGTTACGATTAACCGTGAAGAACAATTAAATTGTTTTGATTATGAAACATTAGTAGAGTTGGAAAACATTGTAGATGACATCAAGCTAAATAAGGAAATCCGAGTTGTTATATTCACAGGCGCAGGTGTAAAAGCTTTTAGTGCCGGGGCTGATTTAAAAGAAAGACGCACTTTAACAGAAAAAGAAGTAAGAAGAAATGTAAACAAAATTCGAGATGTTTTCACAATGATTGAAGAACTACCCCAGCCAACCATTGCTGCGATAAACGGATACGCGCTAGGCGGGGGCTTTGAGCTTGCTCTTGTTTGTGATTTTCGCTATGCGATCAATACCGCTAAAATGGGCTTAACTGAAGTTAGCTGGGGGATTATTCCCGGTGCAGGCGGAACCCAGCGTTTAAGCCGTTTAATTGGTACGTCAAAAGCAAAGGAACTCATTCTTACTGCCAAAAAAATAGATGCTCAACAGGCTTTTGAATTAGGAATCATCAATAAAGTCGTTGATCAGATGGATGAGTTATCGGGCAGCTCTATATCACTGGCTGAAGAAATCATGAAGAATGGTCCTCTCGCAGTTACTCAAGCTAAATATGCGATTAATTATGGATCAAGTGTTGATATGCATACAGGTCTTGCTATTGAATCTAAAGCCTATGAAGTCATTATTCCTTCAAAAGATAGAATAGAAGCTTTAGAGGCTTTTAGAGAAAAGCGACCACCGAACTTTAAAGGTGAATAAAACAATTGTAACTATTAAAGTAAGCGCCATCATATTTATCTTCGTTCCAGGGTAATGAATAGCTGTAATTGTAATATATCTTTTGTTGTGATGGATTAAATGGGGGTGTAGTAGGTGAATATTGAGAAGATAAAGTACGATGGATATCGAATCGGGATTCCAGTTCCTTTTCCAATGAAGTATGTATACTGCTATCTTTTTAAACAGAATGACGGATATGCCTTGATTGATGTTGGATTCAATTATAGTGAAGCAAGAGAAGCTTGGGGAAAAGTGTTTGATTATCTAAACATTCATTTTTCAGATATAAAGACGATTTATTTAACACATTTTCACCCTGACCATACAGGTCTGTCTGGTTGGATGCAAGAATTAACTGGTGCCGACGTCTATATGCATGATTTTGATGTTGAAATGATGGAAAGGGTATGGGGAGAAAACAGCGTCCAAACATTAAAAATGAAAGACATGATCCTTGACCATGGTGTACCTGAACAACTAAGTAGGAAAATTATTTTGCATATGGAGAAGCTAAGGAAAAACGTTCTTCCATTGCCAAAAATGAAAACAATTGGCCCAGAAGTTCAGTTTGCAAAAAGGAATTGGAAGGTAATTCATACCCCGGGACACAGTAGTGGTCACGTGTGTTTCTATCAACAAGATGAGGGAGTTATGATTGCCGGTGATATGATTTTGGACAGAATTACTCCGAACATAAGTGTGTGGCCTGGTGCTAGTCAAAACCCTTTGCACGAATATATGGAAACCTTAAGGATGTTGAAAACCCTAACGATTAGTATTGCCTACACTTCACATCATTCATCAATTGAAAACATAAACCAGAGGATTGATGAACTAATTGCCCATCATTATGAGCGTTTGTTGAAAACCGAGGAGCTAGCCCAAGGAAAAACGGCCTTTGAAATAGCAGAGGTTTTATTTTCACATAAAAACTTAACTCCTCACCAATGGCGATTTGCTATTGCGGAAACAATTGCCCATTTAAACTATTTAGAACAAGAAAATAGAATTGAATGGGAAGGTACAAGGCCAATTGTTTATAAAAAGAGAGTGAATGTCCTGGGACAGAAGTGAATTCGCAGGTTTAAAAAAATACTAGTTTACAAAACACATGAGTTCTAGTTCGTAGAATTCATGTGTTTTTTATTTTACGTTCGTAAATAAAACATAACAAAAACATTGACAGACTATTGTGAATGATCTATATTATTAAATATAGACGAAGAAATTAAAAACGTAATGAAAATGAGGTGTAACGATGAGTACGAATCAAGCTGAGATTTTATTAGAGAAAGTCCAGAATGGCTTTAAGGTAGAAAATATTGATGATATGAATGAAGAGTATTTAAAGGCATTAAGGCAAACGTTGACGATCGTTGGAGATACTGAGCTTCTAAGTGTTCCTCCACTTTTAACTGTCTATAATCAAGCACCGAACCTAAACTATAAAATAACAGCACTAGCAGTCATGCAGGATGAAATCGGTCATGCTCATATTGCTTACAGATTATTGGAGGATTTAGGTGAGGATGTTAACAGCCTGTTGTATGAGCGCCAGCCGAACCGTTGGAAAAATCCTTATGCTTTTGATTTTAAATTAGAAAATTGGATTGAATTAGGTGTCTTTAACGGTTTATTTGATCGGGCAGGATATACCTTATTGGGCGATGCACATGAGCATACATCTTACGGACCGTGGAAACGGGCACTAGTAAAAGTGGATAAAGAAGAATTATTCCATTTAAGAAATGGCGAAATCATCATGAAAGCTGGTATGAAAAAACCAGAAACAGCTAAGCAAGTACAAGAAGCTGTCGATTGGATGTTCTTAATGGCATTGGAATTTTTTGGAGTGGCAGATGGGCTGAAAAGCCGTTCAGCACAACTTGATTACAGATTAAAAGGAAGAACAAATGATGAGCTTCGTCAAAAGTGGTTATCAACAGCTGTTCCATTCTGTGAGTCGATAGGAGTAAAAGTTCCAGCTCATTATGATGAAGAACAAGGCAAATATGTCATGGACGTACCGTTCCCTTGTAAGTTCGATGTGGAAAATAAAAAATGGTTATTCGATCAACCTGATACTTGGGAAAACGTGATTAAACGCTTCAAAGCCCGTGGCCCGGAAAATAGAGAATTTGTTAATAGAATTCAAAAGGGTTTTAGGGAGTTGCAAGAAATGAGAGAAGAGGTGGTTTAAGTGTTGAACGGAACAACTATGAATAAACAAGCAACAACAAAATATTGGAATGCTCTTAAGGAAGTAATGGATCCTGAATTTCCTATCAGTGTTGTTGATATGGGCTTAATCTATGAAATTATGAAAAATGAAAATCAATTAGAAGTGGTCATGACATATACGTCAACAGGCTGCGCTTGCATGCAGTGGATTGAAAGCGATATCAAAGAACGCTTACTTAAGGAAGAAGGAATTGATGAAGTGGATATCAAGGTTGTCTGGGATCCCCCTTGGACAGTTAACAACCTAAGTGAAGAAGGTAAAAAGAAATTAAAGCATTGGGGGGTAAGTTCATGACAGAAACCAAACAGATTGATTACTTGCTTTTTACCCGAATTAAGCGCGGAGATGATCTTATTCAGGTAGGATCATTTAAAGCAACCTGTGACGATTTAGCTAAAATATACGCCGAACATATTTATGATGAGGAAGATTGGGTGGAAATGCATGTCGTGCCAAAAGAGTCATTGATATGCTTGCGTAGTCCGGAACCATTGTTCAAAAAGGAAGGGGTGAACTAAATGACAGAACAAAATTACAGCTCATTAATTAAGCTTGCTGAAACGATAGCAGATAATAAATATATTTTAGGTGATAGGCTTGTTGAAATTGGTGTAAGCGGACCGACACTTGAAGCAACACTTTCAGCGATTGCGATGGCACAACAGGAATTAGGCCATTCCAGACTCATTTATAGATGGGCAAATGATTTAAAGGGCGCTAATGGCAGCAGAGTGGAGATTAAAGATCAAACAGGGAAGGCGTTTGCAAGAAATGTAGAAATAAGCAATTGGATTGAGCTAATTGCAGGACTTTATGCAGTTAATGTAGCAGTAGATTTAGTTATGCGAGCAATTATTGAAGGAAGGAATACAGAGATTAATCATCCATTTAGTAAGATGCTAAAAGAACAAAACGACCATCTCGTTTATTCGAAGGTTTGGTGTAAGCAGTTACTAAATGATCAGGGATCTATTCCTACACGTTTCAAAATCTCATTAGAGAAGGTGATGATTGAAGTTGTTGACTGGTTGAAGACAGTTGAATCAGATTCTTTCTTAATCTCAGAAAATATTATCAGCAAAAATGAAAACTTAGTAGCTAAGTGTAAAGAAGTTGTGAATGAATTACTAAATGTTGGAGCGGTTTCCAATGCTTGACCAATGTGCTGAAGTTAAATGTGCATTTTGTTCGTCAAGTGAAGTAGAAAAGATATCATCATTTGGGACAGCACAATTAGTAAGGCAATATTATTGTAACAATTGCCGCTGTGTTTTCGAATATATTCGTTGGCAAGACGATCATACGAAAGAATGAAAGGTGTCGACAAACAATGGGGCAAATAAAACAAATTGGTGTAGTCGGATCTGGAACAATGGGGGCTGGTATTGCACAATTAATGATTCAAAACGGCTACAGAACAATCATCTACGATATTCATCATGATCTTTTAACAAAAGCGAAAATAACAATTGAAGCAAAGTTAAATCGTTTAGTCGAAAAGAAGAAAATAACAAATAAAGAAAAGACCTCAGCCATAAACCTCTTAGACATTACAACAGACTTACCGGACTTTAGAGACTGTCAGCTAGTTATTGAAGCAGCCCCTGAAAAAATTGAAATTAAACGATCTCTTTTTAAAGAGTTAGAAGAGATTTGTTCACAAGATGCAATCTTAGCAACAAACACATCATCTCTATCTATTACAGAAATTTCAGGCTATCTATTACATCCAGAACGTGTCATAGGATTTCATTTTTTTAATCCAGCACCATTGATGCCCTTGGTGGAAGTGATCCAAGGATTAAAAACAAAGCCTGATATAGTTGAAATATTAGTTGATTTTGCAAAAGGCTTGAACAAAACTCCTGTCACTTGTAAGGATACCCCTGGATTTATTGTAAACCGTGTTGCACGCCCTTTTTATAATGAAGCAATAAGAATTATGAATGATCAAGTGGCAGATGTAGAGCAAATTGATCGCATTATGAAACGGGCAGGGAAATTTAAAATGGGCCCTTTTGAATTACAGGATTTAATAGGTATTGATGTGAATCTTGCTACAACGAAATCAGTTCACGCGAGCTTTTATGGAGAAACTCGATTTAGACCGCATTTTTACCAGGAACGAATGGTTCAAGCAGGTACTTTAGGTAGGAAGTCTAATGGAGGATACTTTCATTATGATGAATAAAACAATCGCCGTTATAGGTGAAAATTTACTAGCGAAAAACTTAGTAGAGTCTCTAAATAATAATACAAAGGGAGATATTCTCTTTAATGAGTTTTCTATGTTAGAGCATGCTGATATCGTCATCGAAACTACAAATCATCATGTACCGGAGAAGAAAAGAAATCTTCAAGAAATAGAGTCTATCGTATCATCTAATACTTGTCTTTTAACATCTATTCTTCATGTATCTGCAACAGAAGCAGCATCATGGTTGCACCATCCAGAAAGACTTGTAGGGTTCGCTGCTTTTGCGGACTTCCACGAGAATGAACTTGTTGAAGTGGCACTTCCTTTGCAAGCTGAACCACATTTTCTTCAAATTGTGAAATCTATGTTTCAATTACTAGATTTAGAGACAGAGGTTGTGGAGGATGAGGTCGGTTTAGTATTTCCACGTATTCTTTCACTCATTATTAATGAAGCTGCCTTTGCACTAACCGAGGGCACAGCATCTGTCCCTGATATTGATCAAGCTATGAAAAAAGGAACAAATTATCCGCTTGGACCTTTTGAATGGTGTGAGAAGATTGGATTAGATGATGTTTACGCTGTTTTGCAAGGATTATATAAACAATTTGGTGAAGAACGTTATAGACCAGCACCTCTTATCAAAAAGCTTGTTTATGCAGGATGGATTGGTGGCGAAAAAGATAAGTGTTTTTATCACTATCAAAATTGTAATTTTAAGGAGTTTTCACTATGAAAGAAGCGGTCATCATTGATGCTGTTCGAACACCTATAGGCAAGTTGAATGGTGCTTTAACCAGTGTAAGGCCTGATGATCTTGCGGCACATGTGATAAAAGAATTACTTAATAGAGTCCCATTAGAAAAAAATCTCATTGAAGATGTCTACTTTGGTTGTGCAAACCAAGGTGGTGAGGATAATCGGAATGTCGCAAGAATGGGGTTGCTTTTAGCGGGAGTACCTGAAACCGTGTCAGGTGTAACAGTTAATCGCTTATGCGGTTCTGGACTAGATGCGGTCAATCAAGCATCTTCAGCGATAAAAGCAGGTTTAGGTGATGTATTTATTGCAGGTGGTACAGAAAGTATGACAAGAGCTCCGTATGTCATGATGAAGCCGCATTTAGCAAATCCACGCGGTAATCAAACTTTATATGATACAACAATAGGCTGGCGCCTTGTTAATCCTAAGCTTGCGGAAATGTACCCTCCTATTAGTCTAGGAGAAACAGCTGAAAATGTAGCTGAAAAATACAAGATTTCAAGAGAAGAACAAGATGAATTAGCATTTCTTAGTCAAAAGAAAGCAGCACACGCGATAAAAACAGGCAGATTTAAAGAGGAAATTGTTCCAATTGAGATTCCTCAAAAGAAGGGTGCGGCTGTTTCGTTTCAAACAGATGAGCATGTAAGACCAGATACAACGTTGGAAGCATTATCTAAGCTTCGTCCTGTCTTCCGGGATGGAGGAACCGTTACAGCTGGTAACTCCTCGGGAATTAATGACGGTGCAAGTGCGTTATTAATTATGGAAAAAGAGATCGCTCAACAACTTGGCTTAAAACCAATCGCTAAAATTGTTACATCGGCTGTAAGTGGTGTAGATCCCGGTTATATGGGCATAGGTCCAGTCTCTGCAACGCAAAAAGCATTAAAAAGGGCAAATCTCTCGATACAAGACCTGGATCTCATCGAAATCAACGAGGCATTTGCCGCTCAATCTGTTGCATGTATAAAAGAGCTGGGACTTCCCTTGGAAAAGGTCAATGTAAATGGTGGAGCCATTGCTTTAGGACACCCCCTTGGCTGTAGTGGAGCTCGAATAGTAACAACACTTGTTCATGAAATGCAAAAACGGGATGTCCGCTATGGATTAGCCACAATGTGTATTGGGGTAGGACAGGGAATCAGCACAATTATTGAAAAACTTTAAGGAGTGATCGATGTGATAAATTTGAGCAATCAAACTCGTGTATTAAAAGACAGCTTTCAATTATTTATTAACGGCGACTATTCAAACAGTAGTAACAATGAATTTTTCGAGACGTATAATCCAGCAACCGGAGAAGTGTTAGCAAAGGTTGCAAAAGCAACAAAAGAAGACGTTGATCGAACAGTAGAAGCGGCTAGAAATGCATTTGAGACAGGAAAATGGCCAAGACAAACTCATACAAAGCGTGCAAGATTGCTAAATAATATAGCAGCCATTATGAGGAAGCGCTTTAACGAATTAGTAGAAGCAGAAGTTTTGGATACTGGTAAAACAGTTGCTGCAGCACAAGGCCAAATTACTCAAGCCATTGAAGACTTTGAATTTTATGCTGGAGCTATTTCAACTTTTGGAGGACGCACAAATCCTATGCCAAACGGATTCTTTAATTACACACTAAAGGAACCTGTCGGTGTTTGTGCACAAATTATCCCTTGGAATTATCCATTAATGATGGCGGCTTGGAAAGTGGCTCCTGCACTAGCTGCGGGATGTACCATTATTTTAAAACCTGCATCAAACACACCAATTACGGCATACATGCTTGCAGATATATGTCACGAAGCTGGTGTGCCTGAGGGTGTTGTAAATGTAATCACGGGTAGCGGCTCTGAAATTGGGCCATATCTTACAGAACATCCTGGTGTTGATAAAGTTGCATTCACCGGGGAAACGGAAACAGGCAAGGACATAATGGCGAGAGCCTCTGAAACATTAAAACGCGTTACGCTTGAATTGGGTGGTAAATCACCAAACATTGTGTTCGATGACTGTGATATAGATGGAGCAGTTGTGGGTTCACTTTATGGGATTTTTTATAATACAGGTCAATCTTGTGAAGCGCGATCACGACTTTTTGTACACGAAAATATCTATGATGAATTTTTAGAAAAGTTCATAGAAAAGGCAAAGCTGTTAAAAGTAGGTGATCCCTTCAACAAGGAAACCCATATGGGAGCATTAATTTCAAAAAGCCATGAAGAGGTGGTGGATGGCTATGTGAAGCTAGCGGTCCAAGAAGGAGGCGAGATTTTATACGGTGGTAAACGCCCGGAAGGCCCTGAATTTGAAAAAGGCTATTGGTATATGCCAACAATTATCGGCAATGTCACAAATGATATGAGAATTGCACAAGAAGAAGTATTTGGTCCTGTCGTTGTTGTGATGAAATTCAGCGATGAAAAAGAAGTACTTAAATTAGCTAACGACACAATTTTTGGCCTTGGATCAGCTATATGGACGAAAGATCATGGTAAAGCTCATCGAATTGCAGCAGGATTGCGTGCAGGTATTGTAATGGTGAATAATCCAATTTCAGCATTCCCTGGCACACCATTTGGCGGCTATAAACAATCAGGGTTCGGAAGAGAGCTGAGCATCGAGACTTTGGATTTATATACAGAAACAAAAAGCGTTGTCTCTTATACAGGAGAGCGTCCATTAAATCTATTTGGAATTTAATTTAAAATTCATAGTTTGTTAAACCAAAAAAACTAGTTAATTAAATGGGAGGAATTAAAATGACTACAGCAGAAACAAAAACAAAAAATTTAACAGTTGTTAAAAACGAGGGAATTGCAGAGGTACACATACATGTGAACAAAACAAATGCTTATGATCTTGAGTATTACAAAGAATTAAATGCAGCAATCGATGATATCCGTTTTGATAATGATATTAAAGTCGCTGTTTTAATGAGTGATATGCCGAAG
>DASQMK010000525.1:0-4626 GCA_035645575.1 Metabacillus sp. | reverse complement strand
ATTTAAAAATTCCGCAGCCTCTATGTCATTAAATCCAACAATTGATAGGTCCTGTGGTACTTTAATTTTCGCTTCATGAAGAGCTCTCATTGCCCCGATAGCCATTTGATCACTTGCACAAACTAAAGCAGTTGGCAATGTACCTGCTTCTATGAATTTCTTCATGTACTGATAGCCCCCTGTTGCTCCCCATTCCCCAATTTGAACAAGCTCAGGCCGATAAAGCTGTTTTTGTTTCATTACTTTCTCATAGGCTGAGTTCCGAATATCTTGGAGTTCTCCCATAGATTTATTATCGTATAACCTGTTGAAGGTATCATTTCCTCCAATAAATCCAATCTTCGTATGGCCTAGCTCAAACAAATAGTTTAGGACATCTTCGGTTGCTTTATCTAAACCCGATGCTACGACATCATATTCACCTGTTTCTGGTAAATGGTTAATAAACACAATATTTTTATGCCCCTGACAATATTCCTGAACAGATGAAGGTTCAATTCCACCAATTACGATCACGCCATCTAATTTCTTTAATCCGTCAAATGAAGCGCAATTTCCAGCGTTAATAACTGTCTTTATTTTAAAAGGAAGCTTTGAACACGCCATTTCGATCCCAAGGCGAATCGTCATAAAATAAGGATCCTGTACCTCTTCCTCTTGAGTAATAGCTGAGACAATACCAATTTCATATAAATCTGAATTTTTATTCGTGTTTCTTTTTCTCGTTGGCTTGTAGTTTAAAATGGCTGCAGCCTCTAATACTCTCTTTCTTGTTTCTTCTCCAACAGATAATGTTGCATCATTGTTTAAAATTCTTGAAACTGCTGCTGGTGATACTCCTGCTTTTTCTGCTATATCTTTTATCGTTGCCATTACTTCACCCAAATTCTTTAGTAAAATCTAATGTCTTTTTATGATGAAACACATTATATTTCCTTCATGATTTTTACTGTCCTGGACTAAGATGATTCTATACTTTTTATGATTATATATTTACTAAATATTATACGTTTACATTTCTAATTTTACTAGTTTTTCATTCAATAGATTAAGGTGAATTTCTATTTTATGTTTAAATTATTTTATTTTGACCATACTGCTATTATCTTAGTAGATTGCGAGGTATATATAATGATAAAAAGTATTGTTCCAGCTATCTTTTTAGTTTTTTTCACATTTGTTGGATTTAGTGTTTATTTTCTGTATCAATTAGGTGTTTTTACTGTAAAAGTAATGGTTTATACTATGTAAATAAGAAAAGGATGAGCTCACGAATAGGCTCATCCTTTTCTTATTCAACAGCATTTGCAACATCATATAGACTTAAATCAATTTCTACTTCCTTCCCAATCGCAAGATTTGCAAGCTCCATGCCGAGATATGGTCCACTCGTTAAACCTGAAGCACCTAACCCGTTTGCTAGGAGGAGTCCTTCAAATTCAGGGAGTGACCCGATGACAGGTAAGAAACCTGGAGTAAATGGCCGGAACCCAACTCTTGTTTCTAGATGAGTACTTTCATGTAAGCCGGGAGCAACTTCTAATGCTTTCGTTAAGATCTCTTGTAGACCACCTGCTGTCACTCGACCATCAAAGCCAGCTTCATCTTCATGAGTTGCTCCCACAACAACCCTACCTTCTTCAAAAGCCAGGATATATTGATTATTCGGCGGCATAACAACAGGCCAAGAACCAGTATCTTCACTAGGCATTTCAAGATGAACGATTTGAGCTTTTTGCGGAGTAACGAAAAACTTCTTGCCTAGAGTTTGTATCAATTCGTTTGACCAAGCACCACCAGTTACAAGAACCTGCTCAGCTTGCAGTGCTTCATTCTCTATCTGTACTCCATTTATTTGGTTACCTTCATGAATTAACGAAACAGCATTTCCTTCAATAAAAGTGGCACCATTCTTTTTAGCCCCTTGAACTAAGGCATTTCGAAGGTCTCTCCCGTTGACTCGTGCTCCCCCACTTACATATACAGCACCATATTCAGGTGATAATGGAGGAAATAACGCTTTTGTTTCTTCAGGAGTCAACACCTCAATATCACCGATTTCCGGTGCATCTTCCCTTCGCTGTCTGGCGCGTTCAGCCATTTTTTCAAGCTTCTCAGGATCTTGGTGTAAGCTTATTGCACCAACTCGACTATATCCTGTCTCAGTTTCTCCATCTTCTTCTAGCTTCTTTATTAACTCAGGGTAGTAACGAGCACCATTTTTCACAAGCTGATACCATGCTTTATTACGGCGTTGAGATAGCCATGGACAAACAATTCCCGCTGCTGCGTCTGTTGCTTGCCCCTTATCCCTTCGATCAATTACTGTTACATCCGCCCCAGCCTTTGCTAAATGATAAGCTGCAGATGCCCCTAAAATTCCTGCTCCAATGACGATTACCTTTTTCAATTAAAACACCTTTTCTTTCATTTAACGTTTTTTAATATTTTACTTTACATTGAAGCAAGACTCAATTTCGATGGCGATGTTAAGATTCTTAACATAAAAAAAGAGAATACATTCGTATCCTCTTTATATCCGACTCATTTCATTTTTAGTATGTGAATACAGTTCTTACTGTTAAGATTATAAATGTGATAAAGCCAACTCTAGATTTTTTCATGTCAACAGCCCCTTTACCTTTTTGTTATCTTAACTATATAAAAGATAAAAGAGGTATTCCACATTCATGTTATATTTTATGACATTGTTTTTGAAATTTCTAATTTCTCAAGCCCCAAATATCGCTACATATTGATTTTGTAGGTTAAACCTGTTTTTTTCCCAGCCTAACGTATTTAACACATAGCCTAAAGCATCTGCATTATATCTTCCTGCAATTTTTTGATAAGCTAATAATTCAAATACATGATTGGAATCAAAATCCACTGGATATAAACCACTTAAAGGGTTCACAAAACCTGTAATTGGAGACTTCAACTTCCCGCTCGCATCGTATATTTCATTCAAATATTCAGGATCCCTCATCGAAATATCAATCACATACATTTGATGATTTTTCTCACTGGTCACCTTTACTTTGTAGTCATTTTGATACAAAACTCTATATTTGTATTCTTCATTATAAACATTTGAATTAAAGAGGATTTTGGGGTTGTTATTTATAAATGAGTAAAGAAAATGATTAATAATACCCCCACTTCCGCCTGTAGGAATACTAATGAGAATATCTGCAACTCCATCTCCAGTGAAATCCCCTAAAAATATGGTGGGATTATACCCTCCATTTTCAGGTAGCGAAACAGATGTTATCTTACCTGATCTTCCGTCTAGAACATGAAGAGTGATCTGTTGAATTAATGGGCTATCAGGAGTCTTGGTCCCTGTTAGATACACCTGATCAGGTATTTTATCACCTGTTACATCTCCCACAACATATGCCACAACACTCTGCGTAGCTCGATAAACATACATAATCCACCGCCCCTTTTCATGATGATCTTTATCATATATCCTATGGGCGTTTAGGAATCTTGCTACTAGCTCTTTAAGGAAAACATTCAATAATATATTTTAGTCGTTTTCGGAATCAACTGTTGTTACAAATCATCTAACGCAATAACTTTTCCAGTTAAAGCATTTACTCCATACTTACTGTCGATTTTTCCACAAAGTACATAATGTTTTTTTGCAAAATCGTAAACATAAATAGACTTTAGCTCAAACAAGTCCTTCATTTTCTCAAAAGCTTCTTCCTTTTTAATCGTTATCTTTTCATATGCTTGAAATTCATCAAAAATCTCTAACATCGATTTGTTATCCATATAATTAATTACTTGAAGGTTCTTGGCATCAATAATAAGCATCAGCTTTCTTTGAAACACACGGTTATCCTGTTTATTTGTCCTTAGAATGGCATGAATGTATCCTTTTTCACGATGAAGGGTTTTGAGGATCCATATACCCGTGTCATTTGGATATACCTGGCGTAAAAAAGCTGTTACTGCTTTGATACATTTTCTTCCTCTTCCTTTGAGATTGGAAAAGAATCTGGAGACTGCTCAAAGGCATATGCTTGTTCTACAGAAACCTCTTCATTCCACGTTAATTCTTTTTGATTAAACGTTTGTTTAAGTGGCTCATTCCAATAAATTGTTTTATCAATTTTCACATATGAGTTTGCGTCAGCAAAGACTTCAAACGGAATCGTTGACGTTTGATCGTTTTTGATATAAATCTCTTCTACAGCAAAAATAGGAAACAATCGTTTTTGTTCAAATAAAGGGAATTCAATTAGCTTCAATTGTTCTTTTGCTAAATGTTCGATCTTTTCATATATCAAAGAATATTCTTCCTCTCTAACCATTTGCTTAGAAGGAAATTGACCGTGAATAGAGAAGAAAGTGAGTTTCCCCTCTTTATTAAAATGAAGTTCAATATAGCCTGACGGAGATACAGCTATACCATCAATACATTCCATAAAATGAAACTCTCCCTCCTCTTCCTTACGTAGGTTGAATTGTTTTCCGTAAGTTAGGCCTGTTTCCTGTTCAATCCAATTGATGATGTCGTTTTTAGTAAAATGAGCGAGTGACACTCCATTTTGTGCATAAGTCTTTCCCATGACAAAAATAACGCTTGTAAATTTATAGGTATGTATATCT
>DASQMK010000524.1:0-6605 GCA_035645575.1 Metabacillus sp. | reverse complement strand
TGTGTTGATCGTTTTGCTGCAAGTGTACCATTTGTGAAGAAATGCATAGGAGTTGATCGAATGCTCCCCATTAGCAATGCATGAGTTGGACTCATAAGTGCTTGCAATGGACTAAAGGTTTCTAGACTACGAGGATTCACTCCTGCTTTTGTATCCATTTCTTCTATGTATGCCGTCAATACTTGTAAATCTACAGTTAATTGATCTAGTGAAGACGTACTCTCAACATCAAAGTCTTCTAACTTGGTAACTGTATTGTTTATTGATTGCTTCGCTTGTTCAACCTGCTGATTCACTTCTGCATCATCCAAAAGCTTAACATGAACAATATCTAATACATTTGAAATGAATTGGTTCGCATCTGCTGTCACATCATTCGTATAATTTTGAACTTCTGTAAGCCTTTTGGTTAGTTCACCCTGAAGAAAATCATCATGGATAAACCCTGTATGATTCGGTTCATATGAATTTACTTGTTCCTTACAAGTTTGTAGTTTCAATTGATAGGAAACAAGAATTTGTTTAAGCTTAAATAAAAATGGTTGATGACAAGATTGATAGTAGCTTTTAATCGCATTTGGACCTTTACCCGTAAACGAGCGGTCTAAATTGACCAACTCGGCAATCGATTTTTCAATCGTTTCTAGTCCTTCTATTTTCTCATTTATCGCCTGTATCGTTTCATCAAGAGCACCATGTAGATTAGACACATCTAATACTCTCATTTCTCTACCTCCGCTACACCTTGTAACGACATAGATGTTTTCAAAGATTGATCAGTTGCCTTCATCGCCTCAACAGAGGACCTGACCATTGATTCATTTTGAGCAAGAAGCTCTTTATAATTGGTCATGATCGTTTCTAGCAACATATTAACCTGTTCGATCTTTTTGGTAACATCCAGCTGATTATTTTTCACAACATCCTTTGGCATTGTTGGCTCAAGAGAAGTTGAAGCCATGGCCATTTCCTTTAATACACGCTCAATATCATGAAATTGAAATTTTATTTCTCCCATTATCATCTCTACTTTACTTTTTATTTTTTAGGCTCAGTTAGACATACGAATTAACTATAAATACTTAATTCTGTAAAATAAAACAACAGTCATTGAGAAAGGCTCTTATTTAAAAGATTGTTGTTTTTAATAAGTTCTTTTTAAAAAACTGATTATGTTGATTGGAGCGGAAGGTGCGAGACTCCTGTGGGAATAGCGTGACAGGTGAGACCCCACAGGCTCTGTGCGCCGAGGAGGCTCACCGCACGCCCCACTTAAGATGAGCATCCTGGAGCTCCAATCAACCTTACCTAACACTTATTACAAACCAACAAAGTTTGCGAAAACAGCCTTTTTAAAATTTTTTAATCTTCCAACATCTGTAATTCAAGAAAGTGAATTGTTTTCTGCAGAGATACAATTTCACTTTTTAAACTACTCATTTTGCTGTTGATGGTTGAAAAAACATTGGAAAGTTGAGTAGACTCCAAATCTTGGTAGGAACGAAAAATCCCTTCTATTCGAATAACCTCAAATTTATCAGCAAGTGATCCTTGCCAAGTAGTAGATGTAAGCTCAGGGGTTATAACTGAATTGTTAAAATTCAAATATTCTTGCTTAATGCCTTGCAGCTGACTTTGACAGTCCTGCAATCGATGAAGCTGTTCTTGTTTCTTTCTTAAAAGTCCATAATAATAAAATAAAGACAATGACATTCCCCTCTTTACTATTTTATTGACTCTTTATTATCATCTAGTCATTTCTCTTTAGGTTTTATGAGTCATTCCGATCACATTTAGATATAAATCTATTATATATAAGAAACAAACCTGATTTTATATACAAAATTACCAATCTTTTCAACTATAACATAGTTAAAAAATGTAAGAATGGTGAGAATGATTTATTTTTGAAGACCATTTTTTAGGAGATTTTTCCTAATTAGGTTGGGTTACTTTAACCATAGGAAAAGCACAAGCGTCGATGTTGACTTATCGTAAGGAGGAGTGTGAAGTTTACTAGGGCCTGGCAGTCAAAAACTAGGTACAGATTTTGTACTGAAAAAGGAGCGCCTTCAAGCGCCCCCTGTAATCCTGCTATTAACCTCTGATTTGACCAGCAATTTGTTGGTCAGCATCTTCAAGAGCTTTTGCTGTGCTGTTAAGCTGTGTGGAAATATCCTCAAGTAGCTGCTGCATTTGGATGAAGGATGGTCTTAATGATTGATATTGTTCACTAAACGCTCTGCTTGATTCACCTTCCCACATACCTTCAAGCTCACGGATCATCGTATCTAAGCGGGAAATTTGCTCACCTACTTGACTGCTTTCACTTGAATAACGATTGGACATACTGATGAGTTCTGCTGGGGTTACACGGATAATACCTGACATGATCTTCACTCCTCGTGGTTATGTAGTTGTTTTTTATACACTACTACAAATACCATATTCATCCAGTGGAGCAAACGAATATTTTGTTTTATGAAGAAAAATGGATCTATTGACTTAGGGAGCTGTGTTTCTACATGATGAAAGGCTTGCCTTTTCAGCTCCCTAAATTATGACAATTTCCTCAAAAAATCTCTTTCCACTTAAATATGCCTAAGTATAATAAAACATGGAATCAGTTAACAATGTAATAACACTGTTGTTGCTGACTCCATGGTCTGACATATGAAGAGCTAAAATAATTCTACCTTTCCGATATTATTCGATGTCCTCTAATTTTTCCGCTAATTCATCTAATGCTTCTTTTGGACTTAACTCTCCTGATAATGCTCGATGAATGTAAGATTGAGCAATATCTGACATTTTGGAGTATTGTGGATGACTTGGTCTTACGGATGCATCTTCAAATGCTTTTGTATATTCTTCTAAGTAAGGAGCAGCTTCGATTACATCAGCGTCTTCATAAAGAGCCAATTGTGTTCCGGCGTATCCTCCTCCAACAAGCATTTCTTTTTGATTATCAAATGAAGTGAACCATTCGATTACTTCCCAAGCTTCATCAGGATGCTTTGAGCTACTTGAAATGGCGAAGTTCCAGCCACCAACAGAGTTCGCTTTTTGTCCACCTTCAAACTTGAAGTTACTTGCTACCCATGTTTTATCCTTAACTGCTGAGTCATCTGCTTGGTTAATTGAGTAGACATAGCCCCAGTTAGGATTAAATAGTGACTGTCCTTGTGTAAACGGAATTCTTGAATCCTCTGGAGTTGAATGTCCAATTGCAGATGAAGAAACTACTTCATATTTCTTAATCATGTCAACCATGAATTGAAGGGCGTCTATAGCCTCTGGACTATTAATAATGACATTTCCATCTTTATCAAAGAAGTCTCCACCTTTAGCATGCAGGAACTCTGTGAAACTTACAATCAATTGCTCTGAACGTCCCCAGTGCATTGTGAACCCTTGAATTCCTTCTTTCTCTGAAATCTCTTGAGCAATTTCTACTGCTTCTTCATAGGTTTCCGGTACTTCTTTATTATATTTTTCTAGCAAATCTGTACGGTACCATAATGGATGTAAATCATTGAACCAAGGTACTGCCCATGTTTTATCATTGTATTTTACGGAGTCAACTTGACGCTCAATATAATTAGATTGAAGGTCTTCCGTAAATCGATCATCAAGAGGTAATAACCAGCCTGATTCAGCAAATTCCGCCGTCCAAACAACATCCATATTCACGATATCTAAGTTTTCTGAGCCTGCAGAAAGCTGTGTGACTGTCTGATCATGCATTTGTGAGGCATCATTAGACATCGGGGTAAATTCAAGTGAAATATGATCATGTTCTTCATTAAACTTTTGTCTGGCTTTTTCCATCATTCCGTTTGGATCATTTTCGAATACAGCCATGCGAATCGTAACAGAATCACTATTTTCAGCAGTATTACTACTACTGCTAGATTTTTCTCCTCCATTACTACATGCGGATACAAGTAGAATAGAAAATAATAACGTACATATGGATAGTCTTTTTAATGTATTTAACAAATTGAACTCCCCCTATTAATTATTTTCCTAGTTACATGATCTTTTAGTAAAAAGGGCCTTCCGAGCAGAATTTCTCTGCACGGAAGAATAACTAACAAAATTGTTATATAGCTAGTAACTTTTTTGCCCACTTAATCAATTCATCTGCATGTTCATTTGTTAATTTCTTACCACTAAGAGAGGTTACCTCATCAATATATGACTCTAGTAATTCTGTAGCCTCGTCTACATCTTCACGTTCACTCGCATTCTTAGCATTCTCTAGCTTTTTCACCAAAGAATTTATGATCCCATGTGATCCTGGAGCCCCATATTCTGATATATAGTTTTTAGTTAACTCTGCCAGTTTTTCATGATTCATTGTGATTTTGACCAAGCCATCAATTGCTGATTGAAGCGCTACAACCGCAGCATGGAGTTTTTCCTCTGAATCAATTGAGCCAAGAGCTTCAGCTTCTTTAATTGCCTCTTGTAAAGCTTGATAGGACTCTTCTGTGAATTCACTATTTTCATTTGAAATAGACTTTGCTTTTTCAATTAATTTCATAAAATAATCATTTGTTGGCTTCACCGTCACGGTTGCAATTGCTTTTTTGTCCGTTCCTTCAACCGCACCATAAACAGTAAATTTACCTATTTTTGCGTATTGGGATGGATCTATTTGATCCCATTTTACGCCAACATTCATATTGTCCCATGATCCATCATTGTATTGAACCTCTACCACCGAAGGTAATTTTGGTTCAACCTCTATTGCGGTTGTGATGGTTTCTTCTGTAATCGTGTTAATCGTTACACTTGCTTCACTTCTTACATACACAGTCGCTGGAACCATATGATAGGATGACTCTAATGCTCCCCAAATCTTAATTTCGGTGTCGCCTTGTTGTAATTGCTCATCACTGATTGCATCCCATGTTACATTTACTTCCTGTGTATAACCATCAAAAACTTTTTGAACAGTTGCCGGTAACTCAGGATGTTCTCCTTTAAGAACTCGTACCTTTACATCGCTTGGATGAATGGCTATGACAGGAGGCTCTAGTACTTTCCATTCTAAAATACCGGTCCATTGGGTTCCTCGAGTAATCGTCATGCGTAACGCTTTTGTTTCAACTGGTTTAAACGTCGTTGTATTATATTTGTCCGGTTCTACCTTCAGACCTGAAATGACTTCTACATCCTTCCATGTCGCCCCATCTTTATCCAGATATTGAAGGGTATAAGCTTCGGGCATTTGAATCCCTCCACCGTCTGTCCACCAATATACAGATGATTGATTGATCACTACCGGGTTATCCCATGTATATTGAACCCATTGAGTTTTTGAAGCATGATTCCAGTTTCCATATGCACCACCTGTTTTATCTCTGGAATTTCTTGGATCAATGCCATTATTTATCGCGTTTAAATCTTCCCATGAGGATACATATGAAGTTGATGGTGTTGCACTTAATCCTAAATTCACGTCCTGTTTCTCAACGATTATTTTAAAATCAGCAGAAGTAGATAATTCACCATCATCCGCTGTTAAGGTTACGACATATGTTCCTTCCTCCGAAAAGCTCACTACAGTACTCACAGAGTTAGGGTCTGAAAATACGACAGAGCCAGGTCCAGATTTTTTACTCCAGGTTAATTCAGGGAAATCAAGTGGTTGACTATCATCAGAAACTGTAGCCACCAGTCTTTCTTTCATTACCTGGTTAAACGTGTCATCTGATTGAATTTCTACTATCGGTGCCTTATTAGGTTCTACCGGAACTTTTATTCCTGTTTCAAATACTTGTATTTCTTTTAGCCCTATATCAAATCCAGGATAAGGAGTCATGAGAATTCTCATCTTTTGGGCTGTGATCGTATTAAACCTTACTTCATTGTAGTTTGCTTGAATTGGGCTCTTCTTCTGCATTGGAACACTCTTCCATTCAGTTCCATCTAAATATTGAATCGTATAATGAAGTGGTTCTCTATAATTTTTTCTATTTTTATCGCTATAGAAATACAATTTTACATTATCAAAGGATGTTGATTTGCCAAAATCGACCTCAAACCAATCTTGCTTATTTGGAGAGTCCTTTGTCCCCCAAATAGGATTCGGGGCTGCATAATGGTTTCCACGAGTTGTTGGAAGCCCGCTTACTGTGAACCCGTCAACAGCATTTTCCGCTTTTGTCTGCTCTTCTGGTTTCGTTCCTACCGATGTATAAGAGGCTTTAACTGATTTTCCTTTAGCAAGGTTTTCAGCATCACCAGTTTCTGCAGTTAAATCAACACCAGCTTTTTGGAACATATCGACTGCTCTAGCGTTATCTGAAAGAGTGACCTCAGTCGCTTTCTTCATACTTTTCGCTTGATTGTAGATGACCTTAGCCTGACTATTCTCGTCCTCAATTGTTACTGTTCCTGACTGGGAGTCATAAGTAAGATGTACAAGGTCATCAACCGTAAAGACTCGTTGTCCGTCAATGTACACAGAATATCCTTCAGGCGTTTCTCCATAGTGTTTTGTTCCATCCGGCTTATCCCATACAATCGTTAGATCGCTATCATGATAGTTTAAATTGTTAACAGTGAAGTACTCATATCCCATGTCAATAGGC
>DASQMK010000523.1:0-6408 GCA_035645575.1 Metabacillus sp. | reverse complement strand
AACGAAAAGGTTGTATTTCGGTTGGAGACTTAAAGTGTAACCAGCGTTTCCTTTCATTAATTGGTAAGTCATTTAGAGTTTTAAATTCTTTCCACCCCGGTCCTAGCGAAATATAGACTCGGGGACTTTTTATATTCATGTTTAATAAAGGATCATCCGGTCCGTAAAGTCTAACGGTAATCCCGTTTTCAGCCAAATTGTTCAACATTTTTTCCATTCCATCCAATGTATCCATCTTTGTAACAAATAAATGGGCTGTTAAAAGTGGAGTAAAATTCGATGACATTTTCTTCCCCCATTTCAGATTTAATATAAACCTATAAGGTTTGTGTAATTACCCTTCAAAGTTTTTTAGTTAATTTTATATTTTATTGGGGATAGTGAAAAAGGTTACCTCTACTATAATTCATTTTTGATGATGCGGAATTCCCCTCCGACCTAAAAGAATAACCGAGTAGACAATCAGGTTGCTTAGAAAAAATAGGTCATATTAAACGAAAAATTGGATTTTTTCACTAATTCCCGTCTATCGCAATATCCATATAAATATATATAGTTACATAGTGGTTACCGAACAAAAAAAAGTTTCATGTGCCACAAGTACACCGGATGGAGAAGGAGGAATTAACGTGGGACTTCCATTAGTCAGTGTTGTTATACCTGCGTATAACCGGCCGCAAACATTGAAAATAGCAATTGATAGTGTTTTAAAACAAACCTACCCGAATATAGAAATCATCATTTGTGATGACAGTTCGGATGAAAGGGTTAAAGAAATGCTTATTCCTTATTTGGAATCATTTTCTCAAATCAAGTATTATAAAAATGAACGAAATTTATTTCTTGAAAACTGGCATAAATGCTTTGAACTATCAACAGGAGAATATATCAATTATTTGATGGACGACGATGTATTTCATAAAGAAAAAATAAAGAAAATGATGTATTTTTTTAATGAATTTGAAGATATTACTCTTGTTACCTCGTATAGACAAACCATCGATGAATCAGGTAATCATCTCCCTCCAATCGGTGCTACAGCTAAGTTATATCATGAAATTAGGATCTTGGACGGTAAGATGCTGGGAAATATCGTTTTAACCCGATGTCTGAATGTTATTGGAGAACCCACAACTGTGTTATTTAGAAAAAAGGATCTAACAGAATTATTTGGAGTATACAAAGGGAAACAGTATTCTCTTATCAATGATTTAGCGGCCTGGTTATCACTGTTATCTAAAGGAAAGGCTGTGTATATCCCTGAGGCGCTAAGTTACTTTCGATTACATCCGAATCAAAATAACAATACATTAGGTTTAAAAGCATTCAGCCAATGGCTGGATATTATGATTGCCTCACGAGAAGATGGATTCCTTGCTACTGATGAATTATATAAAACCGCTCTTCTTTCGTATCTTGGCCGTGTACAGGGATACCCTCAATTTGAAGAGGATATCATGCGGATTGAAAAAATTTTAACGAGTTTGGACTAAAATTAACCTTTGCTCCGATTCAAATTTTGATTTTTTGATAAAACCCTCAGTTCTGTTGAAACATGGAATTGGGGATTTTTTTTGTTCCGGCAACTTCCATTAAATATTGTCCGTAATCATTCTTTATTAATTTCTTTGCTAAAGCATATAATTGGTCTCTTGAGATATACCCCTTTTGGAAGGCAATTTCTTCAATGCATGCAATTTTAATGCTTTGGGTTTCTTCCACACTCTTTATAAATTGAGAAGCTCTAAATAAAGAATCACGGGTTCCCGTATCGATCCAGGCAATGTTTTGACCCAATAATTTTACCGATAATTCTCCCAATTCTAGATAAGCTTTATTTACATCTGTAATTTCAAGTTCACCTCTTGCAGACGGCTGGACTCCTTTGGCAATATCAATTACTCTATTATCATACAAATATAGTCCTGTCACTGCATAATTTGTTTTCGGATGCAATGGTTTTTCTTCAATAGATGTAACCGTTCCATCTTCTAAAAAGGAAACGACCCCAAACCGCTCAGGATCCTTAACATAATAACCAAAAACGGTAGCTCCTTTTACCTCCTGTACTGCCTTAGTAAGAAGGGGTGGAAATTCATATCCAAAAAAAATATTATCACCTAATATCAGTGCTACATGGTCGTTACCAATAAACTTTTCCCCGATAATAAAGGCCTGTGCAATTCCCTTAGGGTATGGTTGTACCTCATAGCTTATAGAAATGCCTAAATCTGAACCGTTTCCAAGTAACTCTTTGTATTGAGGGATATCTTGGGAAGTTGATATAATTAAGAATTCTTTAATCCCGGCCAGCATTAAAGTCGAGAGCGGATAATATATCATCGGCTTATCATATATAGGCAGTAAGTGCTTCGATACCGATCTCGTTA
This sequence comes from Metabacillus sp., assembly GCA_035645575.1. Classification (GTDB taxonomy): domain Bacteria; phylum Bacillota; class Bacilli; order Bacillales; family Bacillaceae; genus Metabacillus. Next base: position 4,018 of record DASQMK010000523.1, on the reverse strand, counting down.
AAGGGTATAATCTGGTTCCGCTGCCGCCGGCTAGTATAATTCCCTTCATTCCCATCCTCCTTTTCTTATAAATTTGCAATCGTAGCTTTTTAAAACAACGATTTATTTTTTCCTGAGTATAGTATGTTTTTAAAGCAAAAATGGTACAGTAGTAGTTACTATTTTTTTCGGTAAACTTGTTCATACAAATAAAATGTGTTGCTATTTGGCCTTCTACAAATAAATTATAGGGTGTTGACAGAAATCACTTTTTCAAATTTTAATTAAAAATAGGATAGTCCACTTCAAGTGGATGGTTTATTTATAAGTGAATTGGATGGTCAAGAAACGATTCAATTAAGTTATTATATGAATGTTAACAGTCAGAAAAAAATTAAAACTTTAAGAGCTAGTGAATTTTAGTATTTTTACGAGGTGCAGTATGAATATAATGAAAGGGAATAATGCTGTTGAACTTCAATGAATTGGTGTTTAATACCATTATATACAGGTAATAGTATGAAGTTTACACATTAGGTCAAATGAGTTTAAAAAGGTTATTCCATTATTACTAACAAAGGAAAACGTCCAAATTAAAAGGCATGAGTTCAGTGGAATACTGTACTCATACCCCAGAGGCTGCTGGAAATTTCATCGTGCAAATTTAAATATATTCTTTTTTAAGTTTTGCTGGCACACCTGCAAACATGGTTTTTTCGGGAACATTATTTCTGACAAATGCTCCTCCACCAATAACTGCCCAGGAACCAATTGTGATTTTTTCACGAATCGATGAACCAATGCCAATATAAGCCCCTTCCTCCACCGTAACATTTCCGGCAATATTGACTCCGGGACCAATCGTTACATAGTCTTTAATCGTGTTATCATGACTTATATTTGAACCACGGTTAATGATTACAAAACTGCCAACCTGTACATTTGTTGTTAAAATTGTTCCTTGACAAATAACAGATCCTGTACCAATCGAATTTCGCTTGGAAACATAGACAGATGGGTGGATTAGGCTATCGGCTATTTGAAATCCGGCATCAATGGTTTTTTTGGAAAATCTTTTTTTCAGAGAGGGGTCTCCTACACCGCTGCATACAATTTTGACCTTATCGCGGAGGGGATAGATATCGTGTAAATCTCCTAATACCTTAACACCATCAATTATCTTTCCCTTCATTTCAGGTCTTTCGTCCAGAAAACCCGCTACTTCAACGCCAAGTTGTTCGCAAAGAAGGTGGACTTCCCGGGCATGGCCTCCGCATCCCCAAACAATCATCTTTGTCATAACTATAACCCTTTCGAGAGGACGGTAACAATCTTGTTAACGTCTTCCTTTTTCATTTCTTCCCATAATGGAAGGCTAATAATTCTTTTAGAAATTTTATTAGTGACGGAAAGATCAGTCTGATTAAAAGCAGAAAAGAATTTTTGTTGATGGCATACTGGAGAAAAATAAGTACGTGCCTCAATATGGTTGTCAGCCAGTAGCTTAACATAATCAGCATTAGTATGGCCTTCGGGACAAAGAACAGACATGAATTGATGAGCTATTTGGCCCTCTGTTTTTTGCATCGCCCATTTTTCCTTCAGAAAAGGAACGCTTTGAAATTCTTTCCTGTACTGCTCAAAAATTTTTTGTCTCATTTCCCTTTTTTCTGGAAAAGCATCCAGGGTGGCTAGTGCAATCGCTGCCCCATATTCAGAAAGCTTGCTGTTAAGACCTTTTGAAACGGTTTCTCTGTTCGAGGAGAACCCAAAGTTTCCTGCCTGACGAATTTCATTAATGGCATTATCATCACTACTGTATATTAGGCCGCCTTCTCCGATCCCAAAGGATTTAGTAGCATGGAGGCTGAACACGCTAATCCCAGGAAATCCAGTGGAAAAAGCTCCATCTACACCCATTGTTCCAAAGCTAGGGGCGGCATCAATAACGACTGGTAATCCTTGTTCATGTAGATCTTTATAAAAGGAAAGGTTCATATTAGTGCCAAAAGTTGCGTAGGGAACAATAACAGCGACCTTATCTGCCATCTTTGCCAGAATATCTTTTATCTGATCTTTATTCATACACCAGTCTTCCTTATTAATATCTACGAAATACGGTTCCAATCCACACCACATTGCGGCTAGAGGGGTTGCAGAAAATGTGAAGCTGGGCATTAAAGCGAAACATCCTTCTGGTCTTTTTATTTGGTTAATGGCTAGCATCAGTCCGGTAGTGGCGTTATTAACAGTTGTTACGCCGCCTATTCCATTAAAGTATTCAGATAGTACCCTGCTTTCAAAAACTGTATTCAAAGGTCCATAGTTACTATAGTGTCTTGTTTTTTCAATCTCAGAAATATATTCCTTAAAAGAATCCTGTTTAACTAAATTTGGCTTTAAAAACGGAATTTTCTCCATGTTTAAGTAACATCCCCGTTTCATTAAATAATGACAGCATAATACTAGCGCTGCTAGTACGGAAAGTTTGGCGTAACCCTACATAAATAAATAGTAATTTACCATTTAACTTTATGAGTTGATTTTTATAATTATGATTTGAGTTTCACGTTTGTTTTGTCATCTTCTGTATCGATCAAAAAGTCTCTACAAAATGTAAAGATAAATTAAGATTTAAACCAACGTAAATATTGAAAACCCAAACCACTATTTTGTTTTGAAAATACAATAATTTAAATCTATTGTATTAGATTGATTCCTATAAAAACTTCTTAGAATAGGAGGAAAGAAAAGGAATGGATATAGATAGACGCTTTGCAAGCTGTTGGCCCCCAAGGTCCACAAGGAGTTAGAGGAGCCTAGGGTACGCAAGGTCCGCAAGGGCTCTGACAGGGGCTAAAGGAGGCCAGGATCCACAGGGACCTCAAGGGGATCAAGGCCCGCAGGTAGTAACTGGAGACCAAGGTCCATCAGGAACATCTCCAACATTAGCATTCACAAACCAAGGTGGTTCGGTAAGTTTACTACCGGTGAATAATGAAGTTGTCGTTGTATCAGTTACAACAAGTACAACAGCCGGTCAAAATATTAAAGTGGACTAAGCTCTGCAAGTAAATACAGATACTGCCGCTAATAGTTCAATTGCGATTGAATTTAGAGTATACCGAGGCGGAACCCTGCTATCGATTGAACGTTTAGAAGAGCACGGAATGCTTCAGGCACACAAGTTTTCGATATAGCTGACACTTATGTTGATACGGTACCGTCAACCAATTCTTCCACTGTATATCAAGTTAGAGCCATTATAACTATTGCTCAAAACATATCTACTGCCTCCGCTACGAACAGAAATTTAAACCTAGTGAAATTCATCTAATTCTGTTAAGTGCTAATAAAATACACTATCATCAAATTCAAAAGGCTGCCATTATATCGGCAGCCTTTCTCCATATTTTCAATTCTAAAATGCATGTTTAAAGGGGTAATCAATCATTAATAAAATGCGCTTGCTTAGGTAGTGAGTATTACACGTTTTAGGGCATGACGACCACTTTTTCTTTCCCTGAAGCACAATATTTAGCATATTGAATGTAATGTTCAAGTGAATCTCGCTGCTCCATATACCACCAGCGGATTGCTCCGGTCGGTGCTTTTGAGGCAAAGTCCACTATGTCAGGTGGAACATTGCCAACGACGATTATTTCCTTATCTTTAAATCCATTTTCAATTGCTTTAGTAAGAGTATGGTATAATTCTGAATGATTTTTTTCAGTAAAGGGTATCGGGAAAATAATCGACTTCTTTGACCGGTCCTCATATAAAATATGGGCAGTTTTCCTTGCAGGATCATTAGAGGCAGTTTCCCAAACACGTTTATAAGGCAAAATTTCGGGCATTCCTAAATCGTTCATTCTTTTCGCGATTTTATCCTCATAATATTTTCCGAGTTCTCTTACTAGAATCTGTATTTGTTTGTTTCTGATAAAAGTGGAATTATTACCCTCATCATTACGGTATTGAATATAAAGCAGATCAGGAATAGCGGCAAACTTTGTGCATAGAAAGGTTCTAACCAGCA
>DASQMK010000522.1:0-6307 GCA_035645575.1 Metabacillus sp. | reverse complement strand
TTTTTTATGAAGCAAGTCGAAGTATATATATTATCTGGGTTTTTAGGCGCGGGAAAAACCACACTTCTTCAAAACATCCTTTCAGAGGAACAACAGAGTGGCCGTAAAATAGCCGTCATTATGAATGAACTTGGTGAAGTCTCAATTGATTCTGATGTGATTCCCGAAGAGACCCCTCTTAAAGAATTACTAAATGGCTGTGTTTGCTGTACAATTCAAGGACAGCTTGAAGTACAATTAGAAAATATGCTTCGTGAATATGACCTTGATGCGATCTATATCGAAACAACAGGTGTTGCACATCCAATTGAGGTTCTCGATGCCTGCTTGTCCCCACTTTTCGCTGACAGCCTTGATATAAGAGCCATTCTAACGATTGTTGATGCGAAAAGATGGCAAAACCGAGCTAGTCTTAGCATTCAATTACGTAAGTTACTAATGGAACAAGTTGAACATGCGGATGTTGTTCTTGTTAACAAAATCGATACTTTATCTGAAAATGAAAAAGCTGCAATCATCTCTGAAATTCAATCATTTAATCCAAAAGGAAAACTGTTTATGACTGAGTTTGCTAGAATTCCTCTTTCATCATTTCAAACAAGTAAAATCAACAAAAAGTATCCGCATGAACAAGCACATGTACATAACCACCTTCATTTACGGAGCTATGTTCATTCTTTTCTAAAACCAGTTGATTTAGAAAAATTCGAACAGTTTTTAAGAGAAATGCCAGATACCATATTCCGCATTAAAGGGTATATTCGTTTTAGTCATTCAAAAGATTCATTTCTATTCCAATATTCCTATGGTATGCCCTTATATATGAAGGAGCCTATGAATAGAAAACAAACCCTTGTCTTTATAGGAGAAAATTTGGATCATATCACGTTACAAAATCAATTAACGGCTTTAGAAATAAAAACTTAATAAACGGCAAATGCCCAACAACTATCATAGATGCTGGGCATTTGATATTAATTATAATAACTTATTTATACGTAAAGCTCTTTTACTTGCTTTTGAACTTGCTCATCTTCAAGAAATTCATCGTATGTCATTTGTTTATCCACAATACCATTAGGTGTGATTTCAATTATACGATTTGCAATTGTTTGAACAAATTGGTGGTCATGAGATGTAAAGATCATTGCGCCCTTATAAGCAGTTAAGCCATTGTTCAAGGCTGTAATAGATTCAAGATCTAAGTGGTTTGTTGGTTCATCTAATAAAAGAATATTTGCCCCGCTTAACATCGCTTTTGAGAGCATGCAACGAACTTTCTCTCCCCCAGATAAAACGCTTGGTTTTTTTAATACTTCTTCACCTGAGAATAGCATTCTACCTAAGAAGCCACGTAAAAAGCTCTCACTTTGATCATTAGGAGAATATTGACGTAACCAATCAACTAAGGTTGGCTCATCACCTTTGAAATACTCTCCATTGTCCTTTGGAAAATAAGCCTGTGACGTCGTAACACCCCATTTAAATGTCCCGCTATCCGGCTCCATTTCCCCTGCTAAAATTTTAAATAATGTTGTAATCGCAATCTCATCTCGGCCAACTAACGCAATTTTATCTTCCTTGTTCATAATAAAGCTGATATTATCTAATACTTTTTCTCCATCAATTGTTTTAGATAATCCTTCAACACGTAACACATCGTTTCCGATTTCACGTTCTGGAGTAAAGTTTACATATGGATATCGACGAGAAGAAGGTTGAATATCATCTAAAGTAATTTTATCTAATAATTTTTTTCGAGATGTTGCTTGCTTTGATTTAGACGCATTCGCACTAAATCTAGCAATAAAGTTTTGAAGTTCTTTAATTTTTTCTTCTTTTTTCTTATTAGCTTCCTGACCTAATTTTAATGCTAATTGACTTGACTCATACCAGAAATCATAGTTACCAACATAGATTTTGATCTTAGAGAAGTCAAGATCAGCAATATGTGTACAAACTTTATTTAAGAAATGACGGTCATGTGATACAACGATAACAGTATTTTCAAAGTTAATTAGAAACTCCTCTAACCACTGAATTGCATGAATATCTAGGTGGTTAGTCGGCTCATCAAGTAGAAGAACATCAGGTTGGCCAAATAGTGCTTGTGCTAATAAAACCTTGACCTTATCTCCACCAGTTAATTCAGCCATTTTTTTCGTATGAAGTTCTTCAGTAATTCCAAGACCTTTTAAAAGAATCGCTGCTTCACTTTCTGCTTCCCATCCGTTTAGCTCCGCAAATTCCCCTTCAAGTTCAGCTGCTTTCATGCCGTCTTCATCCGAAAAATCTTCTTTCATATAGATCGCATCTTTTTCTTGCATAACTTCATAAAGTCGTTTATGCCCCATAATGACAGTTTTCAGAACTTCATATTCCTCATATTCAAAATGGTTTTGCTTTAAAACAGCTAAACGTTCACCTGGTGCCATACTTACATCACCGGTTTGCGCTTCAATTTCTCCAGATAATATCTTTAAGAACGTAGATTTCCCAGCACCATTGGCTCCAATTAAACCATAACAGTTACCTGGTGTAAATTTAATATTTACATCTTCAAAAAGCTTTCGATCACCAAATCGTAAGCTAACATTTGTTACTTGAATCATAGAACTCCTCCAATAATAAAGGGGTTAAACCCTATTTCTTACCTTAATCAATAAATCTATAGCATACGACTCACGTATTCTAGGCTATGCATATTATATAGGAATTTCTAAGTGAGAGCAATGATTGTAGCTAATAATATAGACTATCTTTACAATTTGCTCTATAATAAATCATAGAAAAGACAACCCAACATGCTTTTCTAACTCTGCTACTCGCAACAGTAGTGGAGTTTTTAATTTACTAATTTGTAACCGCATGAATAATCTTCAAATCCATGTTCATCTAAAGTTGTTTCTTCGTACCATTTAACAATTCCATCGATTGTTTGAACAAAGCCTTCAAATATATAACCACAACCTGAAACCATATCATGTAAATCTTCTAATGATGCTACGCTATGTAAAGGATCTTTTTTTGCAACTTCTTCATTGTCAGTAAGATCCCAAGAATTAATTGAAGGATTTAGAAAACTATAAACTTTTTTAACTTCCATTTGAGTTTGTAACATTTTAACCTCTCCCTTTGTTTTATTTATTGAAATAATGCTGCAACAACTATAGCTTCAAAAACGACAAATGAAGTTACAATGTAAGCTAGATCAATTTTTTCTATTTTCATTTAATTCACCTCACTGGAATTTCAAAATATTAAAGTCAAATGGCTCTCTTCTGTCATGATATTTAATCAGATAATCATAAAAGCTAATTCTTTTAGAGGTATCAACGATGAATTTTATAACTAATTCTGGATTATCAAATTCACCCTCTCCGACAATAACCCTTGCAACATGTGGATCTTGTTGATACAGATTCTTTTGTCTAGTTGGAACAACTAATGTTAACCAGAAGCAACCCTCGTCATAATAAATTACGTTTTTCTCGTCTAATTGAAACGCTTGGTGTTCTTCTACTTCTGTGGATGATACTTCAATTAAGACTTTGACTTGTTGTACCTTTTATCACTCCTTTTAAATCTTTAGTTTAACTTCTTAAACCTATAATAAACGACCATGAACTTTAAGTCAACTATTTTTAAACAAATAATTTAGATACTTACACTTTTCCTTTATGTTTGTGTTATAATTAAATTACCAAAGAATGGGCGACTGAAGGTGATATTATGAATTTAAAACCTAGTTATAAACCGATGGAAATTACACTTATTAAGAAGGATAAAATAAAAGCAGATTTAAAACGTGATTTAAAAATTTCGTCAGCTACTTTAGCTAAGATGTCAAAGGGTGAAATTGTTTCTTTACAAGTCATCGTTCAAATTTGCGAATACCTTAATTGTCGTATTGAGGAAGTTGTAGAGTTAGTACCTACTGAAGAATAATGAAGATAAATAAATTTAACTATTAATAAAAAAAGAAACCAGTGAAATCAATCACTGGTTTTAAAACGTTTTAGCTACTTCTACAAGTAATTTCATACCCAAAGGAACCATTTGTACTATTATATAACCCATTCCTGCATTCGTAATTAATCCCAAACCCTTCTCCTTAGAACCTAACATCCAAACTATTCCTCCGCACATCATGACTATTAAAGAAATTGGATAAGATAACCCCTGAAGCAAATCAACAATAGGATCAAAAGCATTTACAGTTTTCTCAGTTATTACACCAGTAATTGCTCCTGCTGAAGCACTTTTAACCATAAACATCGGATATAATGACATACTCGCCATTGAAGCAATAGCAACTTTTTCTTTTTTCTTCATCTTGTATTCACCAGACATAAACTCATTGAATTTAATTGACTGCACTTTTGCCATTTTAATCAATCCTCTCGTAATTAACTAAATTCAGCAGCAGTAAAAATAGTTGTATTCAAACCCTCACATAAACTCTTCAGTTTTTCTCGTCTGTATTCAGTAGTTGTAATCCATATAAATTTTGTTTTCTTACTAATCGCACCAAGATCGATTAGTTGTCTATACTTTTCAACCTTTTTTTCATTCTTAATCATCTTTTGTGTATGATCTGCTTCAACAACATAAAGTGTCATTTCATCATCGTAAAATAATGCATCTGCTACAACTGTAATTTTCTTATTATTCTTCATTTCCAATTCCATTCTCTGTTCTGACTGCCATGTTTCAGGTTGACCAAATGCAATGTAAATGTAGTTTCTCATAATGTAATGCTGAGCTTGTAAAGTCTTACTACGTGGCTTACCGCCTACAATAGAACGTCCTTTTGCATTTAAGTAGTAAATGTTCTCTCCATCTCTAAAATGACTAATATAGTCCGACATATCCTTTAAAATTCTCTGTGCGTTTCTATCTCCACCAAGGTCATTAATAAATTGGATTTGTGATCTAGTCAAATAATCAAGCAGGCTCAATTTTGAAAGAATATTCATTTGCCTTTGTTCCTTCTCGATTACCCTTTTCATGATCAACATCCTTTCTAGGTCTGATATTAATATGAGGTTCAATTATTTCTCTAATTTTCTCATCCTTTATTAATGGAACTTGAACGATCTTCTTTTCAACAGTTTGATAAATAGCTCTTCCTTTGATTAAGGGTAGTTTCTCTGCTCCTTCTTCATCTAAGACAACTCTAGATGCCGTAGCATTCCTAACCCTAAAACATAACTTAGCATCACTATTCTGTTTACATTGTCTTGGTATGACATCACCCGTAGGATATTGAGTGGCAAGTACCTGTCTGAATCCTAAGCCAGCTCCTAACCTGGCAATTTGGCTCATGTATGTTTGACATTGTTCTTTTAAATATCGCTCTTCTTTAGTAACTGCTTCTTGAGGATTCAGTTCACCGACTTCATCAATAATTACAAAATGTCTTTGAGGAATATTGGCATCCTGAACTTTTTTCTTTCTCATTCTCCTTAATTTAGATTGCATATCACGCATGTCATTATAAGCACTTTCTAGAGCTTCTAAAGCCTGTTCTGGTTCATAGGCTATTTTCTTTACTTGTTTTACACCTTCGTAATCACAAAACTCAATTCCACCTTTTAAATCAATGAGGGTAAACAAAACATTGTCACATTGATTGCTAATCAATGAAGAGATAAGCAAGTTAAGAAAATTTGATTTGCCGTTTCTTGTACCTCCACCTACTACCATGTGAGGAATTTCTTCGAAGTTGTGATATAGAAAATTATTTAATTCTCTAGTTTGACCAATAGGTACTTTCCAACCTTTTATTTCTGGAAATTCGTACTCAACTTTACTTGGTAAAGGCTCATGATAAACTCGAATTTTTAATAGTCCATCATAAGATAATTCAACTTCCTTTCTAAGTTTTTTCTTTTTTTCTAATAGTTCCTTGATTTGTTGAACAATAGAATTATTTAATTTAAGTTGCTTAAAATCCTGAATAGAAAGGTCAAAAATACTTTTCTTATTGTTTAATCCATCTTGTAGCCTCTCCTTTTCTTTTTCAAAATCCTTAAAGGACAATCCCAATGGAATACGATAAGCATACTCAACTCCCCATTTTCTTTTTGATCTTCTTAATAATTGAATTGTTTTTACCTGTCCTCCCTCCTTAACACTTAGACCACAATTAGCAGCTATTTTTTGTATTTTGTCTGCATCATTAGTTACATTTTCATTTTTAAATTTTAAATAAAGTAGGAAAGTTCCCATAGCTGCACTTGATGCAATTTCAATAAACATTAGCACCACCCCTTTCCCTTTATATCCAATAGGATAGTCTCTC
>DASQMK010000521.1:0-9896 GCA_035645575.1 Metabacillus sp. | reverse complement strand
AGCAACCTTACAACATAATGTTATAAAGTTGCTCCCTCGTAAATTGTAGTTAATCATCAAAAAGATATTGATACAAGGTTAAATGTCTTTGTTTTCTAACTGTAAGCCACTTAATTTCACATGTTCACGCATCGTTTTCTCTGCTTGTTCTTGGTCACCATTTTCAATAGCAGCTAATATTGCCTTATGTTCACTTAGCGACTTCTTTAATCTATTTGGATCTTCAATTGTAAGGTAAACATATCGATTATAGGGGATTTGATTGAGTAACAAATTCAATAAAAAACTCAATTTTGAATTTTCTGCACCCTCTAAAATCGCTTTATGGAATCTTGTATTAGCTTCGACATATTGTTTATTATCGGAATTAGCAATTGCCTCCTCCATCTCAACAACAGATTCCTTCATTATTTCAATATCCTTCTCTCTTCCATTTTCTGCAACTAACCTTGCTGCAAGTCCTTCCAACACTTCCTTGACTTTAAACAACTCATTCAGCTCTTTTTCAGTTGGCTTTGTTACACAAGTCCCTACTCTTGGGATGATATCGACTAAGCCTTCCCTTTCTAATTGCTTTAAAGCCTCTCTAACCGGTGTTCTACTGACTTGATAGTATTCCGCTAAATTAACTTCTGATAATTTTTGACCAGGTTCATACTCTCCACTTACAATTGCTTTTCTAATCGCATTGGTGACCTGAGATGTTATACTTGTTGTTAATATGTCAGTAATAATAATCCCTCTTTTCCTTTTACATGTAACATGTACCATACAAGAATAGTTTGTTTATATTATAAAGGAATAAATAAATCATCGTCAATTGGTATTGGTTTTACTAATATCCTTTTTCTGTATCTAATTAATAAAAGGAGCGTGCTTTCGAGTTGTTCAAGTCAAATGACTGTATCCTTGAGGAGATATTCCGCCTTCATCAAGCTTCCTAGGAACACTTTATCCGTCTTCACCTGTTGTTAAATCAAGATTAAAACCACGTGGAATATCTCTTCCTGTTGGAAACAAATTGGTTGATAGTCTATTCTGCGGTTCGGACTTTTGGTTCTCTTTATAAGAATCAATTTCTTCAACAGACAGTAATGACTCATTTTCCCAGTTTTTTAGAATACCAGCCACATAGTTTAGCATTCGTTTTTGTTATTCGCACAGGCAATTGTCAAAGCTTTTAAGATCAGGTCTTTAGGCTGTAAAAAGTTAGAATCATTATTAAAACCTCTCCATAGAGATAATTGGTACAATCCTTTAAAAAATTATTTTTTCTTTTGTGTGCCTCTTTCAATTGTCATTCATTCCCACTTTAGACCATATAAATTTGTAAAAAGGAGGTGATTACGTGTATAAGACAATTGAAAAAAAGACACAATCAGTTTTAAAATATTGTCCACGATGTAATAAGGATATCCCTTATTCGATCAATTATGTTTCTGGCACTATTTTCTGTGTTAAGTGTGGATATAGCCATTCAGCCCAATATTAACACTTACATAATAGAAGACATTAAATTAAGCCTCTTTCATTATATTTTCTATCATTCATTTAAGAGTAGTCATAACCTGAAATGTAAGCCCTCTCATAAAGGCGGATTTTCGCTAATGTTGTTGCTTTGTAATATGTATTGAGATGGTTGATTAATTCCTATTAAGTTAAAAATGTCTTAGTTTTGATCGGTGATAAAAAAACCAGCTACTATCTTGTCATGATAATAGCTGGTTTTTGCAATGAACACTTAGATAAGAAAAGCACCCGATTAAAGAATAAGAATAATATATTTCTTGTCCTGTCTATTTTCATAAAGCTGCTTATAGGCAATGTAGTTATTAAAGGATTATTAATTACATTTATCTTTATCGCATTTTGATTCTTTAGAATCGGACCTAACATTCTAAAATAATAGGTATCCTACAAACATTTACATATTAGTATCTTGGTCTTATTTAAGTTCTTCTTTAATATCCTTAGTTACATAATTACGAAGGTGTAGCTTCAATTCACAAATACCTTCAACTACTAACTGGGCAATTTGCTTAGCTCCTCCTTCTTGAAAATGTGTGTTGTCCTGAATACCATTTGGATAATTAGATTCTGAGTGTGGATCAAGCCATAAAAAAATGTCCTTAGTTAATTCTGGTCCTAACTCTTGGAATAATGCTTTACTTTTTTCAGTTAAATCAATTACTGGAACATTTTCCTCTAAACCTAATTCCTTCATAGCTTCTGGATATTTTCCATGTGAATCTTGTGCAATACCATCTACTGAAAATCTTCTTCTTTCTACTGGTGTCACCAATACCGGATTTGCACCTTTGTTTCGTGCACCATCTATATATTGCTTTAAATAACTTTTATATGTTGAAGAAGGTTCAGTGTATCTTGTTGGATCATTCACTTTTTCATCATTATGTCCAAACTGAATAAATAAGTAGTCTCCCTTATCGATCTCTTTGAGAATGGAATCTAAGCGCCCCTCAAGAATAAAGCTTTTAGAACTTCTACCTGAGGCTGCTTCATTCTTAACGATTATTTTATCGTTAAACATCATTTCAAATACTTGTCCCCAACCTGCACGAGGAGCAGAACTAGTAGGATAACTAGAAACTGTTGAATCTCCAGCAAGAAAAATTGTTATTTTACTATTTTTGTTTAGATGATTCTCCTCTCCGAACACCTTTGAATTCATAGATACGCATAATATGAGTAAAAAACAAACAGTAGATAATGTTATTAGAATAAAGCGCTGTCGAAAATTTTTTCCCACTTTACACTTCTCCTTAACTAAAAACTTAATTTTCAATTTTCTGTGGAACCATATTAATAAATATTTAAAATCTATTAAATCATCTTTTGTTTTTTAGAATTCTATTGATGCAAAATCCATTCGAAATCTCGTATTTCGATTTCTTTAATCTTTTTTTAATGTTGTTTTATAACATTTTCACTAAATTTATAATGGGAATAAAGTTACTACACTGCATACCTCGGCTTAATAAGCTTGTTACTATTTATCAACTATGTTTTCCAGCAATCTAGTCAAACATTATTACTATCCCCATCGTTTTTTACAATCTCCTATCTAAATATTTAGCAAGATGTAAATTTTGTACAATAATACGGCAGTATCTTTTTTTGTCATGACTACCTGTGGGTGAAGTAAGTTATCCTCATCAGGAATTATAAGTTTTAGCTTAGCTGCAGAGGCCACTTTATTCATAAGGTTAGGAGATACGGAGCCCTTATCCGAATAGATATTCAGATTTCCTTCGGGTGGAGTGATATCCTTCTTTAGCAAGTAGGCATCGAGAGCAAGGCTAACCGCATTTTCACGAGTTAAGAGTTCAGGTCTCTGATCTATATTTTCAAGTCCCAGTTCCTTTGGTTGCAAACCTGTCAATTTTTCTAGCATCTTTACATAATCTTTAAAGCGAACCTCTCGTTCTGGTTTAAAATTTTCTCCCACACCAGACATTACTTCTAATAGAGCCATCTTTTCAATTTGTTCCCTTTCCCAAACTGTTTCTGTATCTTTAAATACTTCTCTCATTACTTTATGATATGGAAGTGTGTATTGAGCTAAAGAAGGAATCTTATTATTTATTTCCTCGACAATCATCTTTGCCATTTGCTTAGCACCTGCTTCTTTAAAATGCGTATTGTCATTTAGACCTGCAGGATAATTTGGACTTTCACCTGGCTTTAGCTGCATAAAAATGGAAGCTGTCCCTTCATAGCCAAGTTCATTATAATACTCCAAACTTTTTGTGTTCAAATCGAGAAGGGCCAAATTATTCTCATCAGCTACCTCTTTTATGGCCTGAGTATAGGCTGGAAAACTATCAACAAAGGCATCAATATCCTTTTTAAATGTACGTCTGTTCATTGAAGTTAAAGCAACTGGGATTGCCTCTCGTTGGATTGTCCCTTTAATGTAATAATTGTTCAGGTAGGACTTGTATTCATCAACTGTAACGTACCGATCTGGATAGTTAACAGCTTCATCATTGTGAGCAAACTGAATAAAGACATAATCTCCAGGTTTCACATCAACAAGCAAGTCATTTAATCTGCCTTCAGCATAAGCGGTTCTAGTACTTCTCCCCCCCATTGACCGGTTTTCAATTTTTATTTCCGGCAAAAAAAGACGGTCAATAACCTGCCCCCAACCAGTCATTGGAGCACGTGCAATCTCATAATTCCTTACAGTTGAGTCACTAATCAAAAAAATGGATGGGTCTTCACCTGCTGTCCGCTTTGGTAATTGAGTAATGGTCAGCTGGGAAAGACTAATTGGTTCTCCCTCAATCCTAAAATTCATGGAATCATCGATTAAAGCGAATCTAAATGTCAGAATTTTATCGCCATCCTGCTGCACCCATGATTTTTTGATTTCTACATTATTGACAAAAACTTTTGTTTTAGCAGTATCCATTGTATTGGGGGCAACCAGAGAAACACTATAATCACTTACTGCTAAATCAACACGGAATAGGATTTCTGAACCTGAAATTACATCTTGACTAGTTTGAATTTCAGATAAATTTTTTAATCCATATCCCGTTTCCATTGAGTAATTTGAAGAATTATCGATTCTGATAAACCCATCTTTTTGATTTTCTCCGAATGAAAATTTGAAACTTTCCTCAGAACTGTCGTCCTCCCCCAAGACAACGCTTACATTTATGGTTACGAGGCATAAACTTAATGTTACTAACAAAAAAACTCTCCATTTCTTCACCAATGCGTATCTCTCCTTCAAGTACTTCTTTCAATCCTAAGCGTTTTCATTTTTTTCTTCTCCCCTCTAATTTACTGAAAGGTAAAATCCGTAAAACAACAAAATATTACTGAGCAAAGAGCCACTTTCTAATTTGACTTAATCACCCCCTTTTATAATTTAAAACTTGTTGATCATTCAAATTATAAAAGAGGACTTTTTTTAAAAATATAATCAATATCTTATAATTAGGAAAAAAGATATAGTATTTTCTAAACATAAAATCTGCTGAGTATAATATGAGAAAATGCGTATGACCATATAACTAAGATTTTTAGTACATTTTGAATCAATTTCATAATTGCTTATTTAAATGAACCCCAAACATCAGAATTTGTTTTTCTATTATATTTTTTAATTATTATTTAAGCAGCTATTTGTTGAATGAACACGGCCTCTTTGAATAATCCTTCAATTTCTTAAGGAATTGTCTAATTTTTATCTGGGTAATGTGTCCATTCCCTAGTTAGGTTAGAAGCCTTTCGCACGACAATCTGACCCTTTAATTGAAAAAATCTATTTTCTATCTTTCTATGAATAATTCATTTAATCCGCCTTTTAATTTAGATTCTTTCCTTTCACTAAAAAACACCCTTTAGATTATCCAAAGGGGTAGAGGATCGCAACATTTTTATAAACTTCGGGACTTTATTATAAATTAAGTCAGGCAGAGTTCAAAAAGCTAATCATTTTAATTTAAACCTTACAAAAGCAAATTGTTTGCTATTTGGTGACCAAGAATTCACATTGATCATACCCTGCCATCTTTTACTTATGTATCGGACTCATCTCATTTTAAAAAAACTTTTACTCTCTGGCTTTTACTATTTTGATACTGTTCACCGTAATATATTAATGAGGGTTTATTATTTGCCCTTCGCTAAATCGACGATGCTGAGGAAGCAGCTGCTTGATCAGCCTTCACACAATCAATCGCTACAACTAATGCGATTAGGATGGCCTCCATCTCTTCTTGCATTATTTGGACCTTGTAGCTATCGCCCCAAGTGAACCACTCCTTGCTTACTTTACCGATCACTTCACCATGCTGTAAGACTCGGAAATCCATATCCCACCAGTTCCCCTGTACCTCAATTCCTGCCGCATCTATTGTATAACGTGCTTTAAAGAAAGAAAACTCTTTTTTAATCGTTAAAACCTCTCGACCATTTACCTCAACAAAAAATTTCGGTAAAAAGCTTAACACCTTTTTCGTAATAAGAGCAACTTCATCTCTTGCTGTATTCATAATGGAGAAAGTCTTTGGAATCTGCATGAAGCTTCCCTCCACGTAATAAACATCGTTCTCCTGCTGATCCTTCACCGTAAACTTGCCATTTAGACTGAATACCTTCTGTTTTATATAAAGTTGTTTCATACTACACCTCCTTCTAAATAGTATGTTGCGAAAATACCTACTTTACCAAAGTAGATAAATAATACAGAGTTATATGCCCCGCTTTAGTCATTAGCGCAAGTCAGTAGGTTTAAAAAAGATGTCGCATACACAATACAGATATCTTCTAGTTCAAGTATCTTTAAAATGTCCCTCACAAAGTCTCCACTTTACCTCCTGTACTTTACGTAAATACATTCTTCACGAACCACTTATATTTTAACATTTATATCCAAGTATCTATATAAGTACTCCTCTTCAAACTTGTCCAATAAATATTAGTTTTGTCAAAAAAGTAAAACATAATCTTACATACAAAGAAATGCACTCTACCATATATTATGGAAATAGTATCTTTGAAAAAGCACATTTTGCTCCCCGTTTAATGATCGCCACTTCAAACTTTTTTTCAATTTGTTGAATTCTCTTTGTTAATGATGGTTATGAATTATATAAACTTTGTACAGTTTTCGTAATATTCTTTTTTTCATAAAGAACCTTTATATCAGCCATTCACGTTCTTCCATTGTTTCCTCCAATATTAACCTAGTTACCTAGTTTTCTCCATCATTACTTCTTAAACTGTTTTAAGCAATAGCTTTATAAAAAGAGGTCTTAGTTGAATACCAACTAAGACCTCAAAAACGAAAGCAACCATTAAATTTTCGTTATTTCCATCATCATATCTTGACCGCCTGTTATAGACTGATCGCTTACTTTATTTTCTATTTTAAACTGATCCCCATTTACGAGAATGATAGGCGTAATGACATTTGTTCCAGTATTCAATACCTTTTCAATATCAAATTCTGCAATGGGATTTCCTTTTTTAATTTTGTCACCGTTATTAACGAAAACATTGAACCCTTCACCATTTAGTTTGACTGTCTCAATCCCCATATGGATAAGGAGTTCTGCACCTGTTTTAGAACGGATGCTGATGGCATGTTTTGTCGGGAACACATTTAGGATCTCACCGTCAACTGGTGAGAATACTTGATTGCTAGTTGGAATAATAGCAACTCCATCACCCATCATTTTTTGAGAAAAAACAGGATCGGGAACTTCTTCTAGTAACACTACTTTTCCTGTTAATGGAGCATAGATCGGCTCCTTTTTTTGAGTAAATAACGATTTAAACATATTCATTTTCTCCTCATTTTTTATTTAATGACAACCTCTACTCCATAATGATCTGAAATCACCGGCTTATTTTTCCCGTTAAAAATAACAGAAGATTTTTGCACGTTAACAGGAAAATTGGAAAAGATATAATCGATCCGTAAATCCTGTTTATTTTTGTCCCAGCCTGCAATCTCCCCAGCAACCGTTACCCCTTGATCTTTCTCTTCAGATAATGTGTAAGAATCATAGAGGCCTTTACTTAGTAAATAATCGTACCCTTCATCTCTAATATTGGCATCATTATTGAAGTCACCCATGAGGAAATACTTTTCATTTGAGCTTGCTTGATCACATAAAGCATCGATTTGTTCTTTAAACGGTTCTTCCTCATCTCCCCACCAACCAAGGTGACAAGAATAAAATGCAATCGATTCATTATTCAATCGAATCTTCGCACCAACAATCCTTCTCGTTTTCCAATAATCCGTATTATCAGATTGACTAACAAAAAAAGAGGTTGTGTTTTCAATTGGGTGTTTCGTTAATATCGATACTCCTTCTTCGTACACATCATATCCGATATGTGAAAAATCCCACACAGTTTGATAGTCCGTAACCCCAAGTTTTTTTAATTCTTCAAGCAGGATCAGTGCAAAATTATCCTTTTTTAATCGGCCTTCGATTGTTTCCGAGTCGATAGACTGACTGACTTCCTGAAGCGCGATGACGTCATAGGATTTTTCCATAATTGTTTCAGCTAAAATCTTTATTTTCTCTAGTTGATGATCTTCCTGCCAAGAATGGCAATTTAATGTTAATAATTTCATCTGTTATGCCCCTAAACGGTCTTGTATATCTGATTTTAATACATCTGCTTTTGGTCCATAAATGGCTTGAACACCTTTTCCTTTTACAATTAAGCCAAGTGCTCCATTTTTCTTCCACTCCTGCTCTGAAGCAACCGCATTCACATCTTTAATGGTTACACGAAGTCGCGTCATGCACGCATCAACTTCCTCGATGTTTTCTTTTCCGCCTAATAAACCGATAATCGTTGTTGCAAGTGAATTGTCCTGTTCCTTCAAATTATCTTGTGAAGCTTGATTAGACTCCTCTTCAATATAATTTCCTAATCGACCCGGAGTAGCGTATTTAAACTTTTTAATCATAAAATTCGCAACGGCAAAGTTTAATGCAAAGAACAGTAAGCAAGCTACAACAAAATACACTAAGTCCAACCATAAGCCCGCTTTCATAATCATCGGTGTACGGGTTAAAAATTCGATGAAACCAAAGGCATGAATTCGGATATGAACAATATCTACAATGGCAAAAGCTAATCCTGTCATAATCGCATAAGCCACATAAAGGACTGGTGCAACAAACATAAACATAAATTCGATTGGTTCTGTAACACCTGTCAAAAATACAGCTAAGCCAGCTGAAAAGAACATAGACTTATATTTCGTACGCTTATCTTTATCAACATTTTTATACATCGCAAGTGCAATACCGATTAAGGATGCAAAGGAAAGAATCATTTGTCCCACTTTAAAACGGGCTGGAGTCACTTCATTTAATAACGCTTCATAACCTGCCGTGTCCCCTGCAGCAAGTAAATTATTTAAGTCTGCAATCCATGCAAGCCATAAAGGGTCTTGACCTGAAACAATTGTCCCAGCACTTGAGCCTGTTAAAATAGAATACGTTCCACCCAACTCTGTATAGTTCATGGGAACTGTTAACATATGGTGTAAACCAAACGGCAATAAAAGACGCTCTAATGTTCCGAAAATAAACGGAGCTACAATCGGAGCTGTTTCACGTGATGAAGCAATCCAACGACCAAAATCATTTAGAAGTCCTTGAATAAATGGCCATACGATTGAAAGAATTATCGCCGTTACAATCGAACCTACGATCACCACAAACGGTACAAAACGCTTTCCATTAAAGAAGGAAAGAGATTGTGGCAGCTTGTCAAAGTTATAATATTTATTAAAAATATTTGCTCCTAAGAAACCAGAAATGATCCCAACAAACACACCCATGTTTAAAGCAGGTGCACCAAGAATGGAAACAAAATAATCTTTTACGATTAATTCACTTCCGAGTAAAGATGTTACAGTGGCTTCAGGATCATTTAACATAGCACTGTTAACACCAAAGATAGCTCCTGTAATTCGATTGATTAAGACAAAAGCAATCAGTGCAGCGAATGCCCCGCCTGCACGTTCTTTAGCCCAGGATCCACCTATTGCCACCGCGAATAGAACATGGAGATTCCCAATAATCCCCCAGCCGATTTCCTCCATTACTAAGGAAATTGTTTGTAGTAAAGCTAAATCGGTGCTAGCCATTCCTATCAGTTTTCCAAGTGAGATCATGATCCCTGCAGCTGGCATGACCGCTACAACAACAAGCAGTGCTTTTCCAAATTTTTGCCAAAATTCAAAGGATATAAATTTCATCTTTCCTTCTCTCCTTATTATTCATTATTTTCGTCTTTCAGGCAAACGTTTGCATTAATTTAATCGATACACTCTTGCCTCAAAAGGTTCTAGGATACCGTTAGTATAATCCAATTCTGAT
>DASQMK010000520.1:0-6017 GCA_035645575.1 Metabacillus sp. | reverse complement strand
GAGGGTATTGAAATTGGTTATAAAGAAAAAAAAATTATTGCTTTTTTTATTTAGTTTAATTCCAATTTTTTATCAGTTCTTTAATTTAGAGGCATTTCAAACCAACTTTGTATCTTATTTACCATTAATATTATTAGTTCTTGTAGGTTTGCCCCTAACTGACTTAAAGAAGCTAGTAAGGGGCAATTGGATGATTATACTGCCGGTTTTTATTAACTTTATTTTGATTCCTTTAATTAGTTTTAATTTGGGGAACTTTGATTTAAGTACGGAAGTATTAAATATCTGTCTACAAATTTTACTTTTACTCGTTATTTTAATTATAGTTTCAGTCGTAAAAGACACAGATACTTTATTAAGCTTGCTTAAAATAACTTTAATAAGTAACTCAATTATACTAACTATAGCCATTGTCTCTAATTTCAATGAAGTAACAAACATCAATAATTATATGTGGATTGTATATGAACGTTTGGATAGGGCAGTTTATGGTTTTGGTCACTCTAATACAGCAGCTTCTTTTATTTTTATAGAATTAATTTTATTAATATTAGTCTATTTATTGTACAAAAAGAAAATATTATTACTTCCGATTTTATTTTTTATACCACCTTTAGTAGCTACTGGAAGTAGGACTGCTATAATAGGTCTAATGATTTTTATAACTGTATATATAATATTTAGGTTTATTGGTAAATTTAATGTCAATATTAAACTGTTATTATTAGCTTTTGTCAGTATTTTACTCTTTTTGTCGATTTTAAATTTTAACTGGGATTTTCTTTGGGAAAGTTCAAGTGGAAGAGATGTTAGATTCATATATAATATCAACTATCTATTAGAAAATAATTTGTTTTGGTTTGGTATTGGTCCAATTAATAATACCAGCATTTCATCCTTAGTACCTCAGATATATACAATAGACAACTGGTATTTAAATAACACTATTTTATACGGTATATTTGGTACAATATCATTTCTGGTAACTGCTGTCTGGATTGTATACAAATATTTAAAGCATACTTTTTATGTGAGAAATACACAAATTGTTGTTTGGGGACTTTCCTTTCTAATTTCATTTTTGATATATAGCTTTTTTGAAACTTTTTTATATACACCAGGTGTTTTAGCTAGTATTATTTTTTGGATATTTATTTTAGCGATTATTAAAAATAAGGATGAAATTAACGATATGAATATTCTAAACAAAAAGAAGAAAGGAAAAAGATATAGGTTAACTTGGTAATACACTACTCGATGAATTGCGTGGTAACAACGTTGTATCGGAGGAGATAGTGATGTTGATGTAGCAAAAACCTTATGGTCATTAAAAAAATAGAATTACCTAGTATCCTGAAAATGGATCAGGATTATAGATACCGAGATAATGCGCTGCATCCATAAAAATCTCGTCATAGTCTTTCAATTCAGATTGGGTTTTTCCATGTTGTTAAAAAATAGGTGTATTATCGTCCTGTTTTATGATCTTTGCACCCATCTCTACCCTTTAGGTAGCTAGTCTATAATTTATGCAGTAAGATTTCGCTGAATACATTGTCTATAGGTACTTATGGTGGCATGGAGAAGAAATCTAAGATATATTCAATCGGCTCATAATCTGTTTATCAATAATTCAATCAATACTTAATTTAGTTAGCTTACCTATAATTTTCTTGGTGATTGCTATTATATATTTTCTTTTAAGAAAAGAACTTTAAAATTATTGGTTCTCTTTATATGTCTTTTAATATATTTGTAGTATTTGTTTTTTTTATTGATAAAAAATTAAACAGGAATCAAAAAATAGGTTATTATCAACAAGTTTGCCTTTGATTGGTTTAATTAATTCAACTGGCGAGCCGTTTGCTTTGCTCCTTTCGGTTCACTCTCATCTTATTTATTGTTCTGGGCTTTAATTAGATATTCTTTAAGGGAAAAAATTATGAAAGTTATGAAAGTAATTAAGGAAATAGTATACGATTATAAGCATTATTCAAAAGATAAAAAAGGGGTAAATAAAATAATAGTTCCTTTTTATTATTCAGGATTACAAGGATTATTTATCTATAGAATTTTGAATTATCTATATATTAATTCTGATAACAAATTGTTTGCTTTATTATACAAATTGTTATTCTTAATCTTATATATTCCGTTTAAAAATATTACAGGTATTGAAATACATCCTGAAGCTAAGATTGGAAAAGGATTATACTTACCACACGGTCATTCAGTTGTTATAAGTAAAAAGGCTATAATTGGTAATTGTGTGATTATTCATCAAAACTGTACGATAGGAATTAATTATAATACGGGTGAAGCCCCAGTAATAGGGGATAATGTATTTATAGGAGCTAATAGTACCTTAATTGGTGGAATTAAGATCGGGGATAACTGTACTATTCTATGTAATTCTTCAGTAGTAAATAGCTTTCCTAGTAACAGTTTAATTGGTGGAGTTCCTGCGAAAAAAATAGAGAGGTCTTAATAATAGTATGATAAAGAAAATTTTTTCATTTGGATTAATTGCCGTTTTAGCAAGGTTCTCTGGATTAATTAGAGAGATTGCAGTTGTTTTTTCATACGGCACAAGCAAAGAAGCTGATATATTTTTTATTGTAACCTCAATACCCCTAGTATTTTTTATGGGGTATTCACTTTTGTACAGTAATGTTTTTATTAAATATTATAATGATAACTCAAAAGTTTTATTACCAGGAATAATTTTTATTATAATCTTAAGTTTGGTGGTATCCACAAGTATATTTCTTTTTAGCCCATTAATTATTAAAATTTTTGCACCAGGTTTTGATGAACAGGCAATTATAAAAGCTTCAAATGCTTTGAAAATCGCTTCATCTTACATTATTTTAATAGGTTTAGTAAATATTTGTAATAGTATACTAAATTTATGGGATAAACCAAATTATGTGATGTTTTCTAATATACTTAATACCTTGGTAGTTGTGACAGGAATTATTACATCTAAGTTTTTCGGATATTATTCCATTTTCTGCAGCCTCCTATTTGGGTATTGTGTTCAATTTATATACTTACTTGTTTACGTATTCAGATTTAACAAAATAAAGTTTAATTGGAGTTTTAAAAGAGCAGATTTGAAATCGTTAAATCCTATTATAATAAGTTCTAACTGGCTATTCACAGGTTATTTTGTACAACAACTTGTTGGTGTGGTTGAAAGAGCAATTGCAACGAGATTGTTTATTGGTGCAGTATCTATAATGAATTATGCAAATAAAATCAATGGATTTATTATTGGTATTGTAGGTTTACTAATATCTAATTTAGCATATCCTTATATAATTAAGAAAAATGTAGAGGAACAACGTGAAATTTTCTCTACTATTTTTTCAAAAGTTAGTATAATTATAATCTCCTTCAATTTAATAATAGTAAATGTATTAAATATATTTTTTTGGGAAATACTAAACGATTTTAACTTAAAAAAGGAGTTTCTAAGTGTTATTAGTGTATTATTATTATTGTTATGTTCTTCACCTTATCTTATTTTAAGAGAATTATTAAATCATTTCTCTGTAATTTTTAGAATCGAAAGGGTTACAACATTCATATCTTTTATTAATCTAAGCTTATATTTAGTGTTTTTGTATATTTTTAATGTAGATAAGGCTGAAATTAAAAATTTAGCATTAGCTATAATATTATCAAATATTATATCAATAACCTTTCTAACTATTCTAATGAACAAAAAAATTGGTAATAAAAGTGATAAAAAGTTGATAATTGATAATTGTATAATCTCGTTATTTAGTATATCTTCTGCTATAGGAATGGTATTTAATTACAACTCAATTTTTTTATTAATATTTTCAATTCTGTTTTTCGTTCTGAAAGGAAGGGATTTTTTAAAAAATGTCTTATGCACCAGTCGTAATTTTTGGTTATAAAAGACCTAAACACTTATATCATTTGTTGAATTCGTTAGAAAAATGCGAAAACTCAAACAAAACAGATGTGTTTATTTTTGTTGATGGAGCAAGAAGAGAAGAGGATAAACCAATTATCTTAGAAACATACAAAATAGCAAATATGGATAGGAAATTCAGGACGAAAAAAGTGATTATCAGTGATTATAATAAAGGACTAGCAAATTCGGTAATAGATGGTGTTACGGAAATAATGAATAGGTTTGGTAAGGTTATTGTTCTAGAGGATGATTTAATAGTAAATAAAAATTTTCTTCGTGTAATGAATAATCTGCTTGATTTTTATGAGCAAGATGGAAAAATTTGGTCAATCAGTGGATATTCATTCCCAATTGATACAAGCTCTATTATTGTTGATTGGTATGCTGTAAAAAGGGCTTCATCCTGGGGATGGGCATCATGGCATAACAGGTGGAATAAAATTGAATGGGATATGAATGCTCTTTTAACGAAGAATGCTCAAAAATTAAAATCATTGTATAGAGAAATACCAGATTCAAAGATGATGATTTACAATTATAAGAAAGGTTTGATAGATTCTTGGGCACTTCGTTGGACTCTTAATCAGTATTTTTTAGACAAAATATCATTATCACCTAAATATTCTCTTCTAAGAAATAATGGTTTTGATCCTTCGGGGACTCATGGGAGTATGAGAAAGGATTATAATAAAAACTATTTACCTAATTTTGAACCACAAAGCGAAAAATATGTTAATAGTGAGACTATTAATGAACTATTTAGAGATTTTTGTAAACCAACAATTTATAATCGCATATCATTTATTCTAAAAAAATTGAATTTATATAAGCCTATAAAGGAATTGTTGAGAAAATGAATAGGGTTATTATTATAAATGCAATTTCTGCTAGATATGGTGGTCAAAAAACTGTGCTTGATCATTTTTTTAGTTATGCACAAACGGATAGCAGAGTAAATTATGTTTTTTTTGTGAATGAAGATGTTGAATTACCTTGTTTCAAGAATTACAAAAATATCAGGGTAATAAAAGTTTCAAATCAAAACTTCATTTTTAGATTAAAATGGGACTTATTTGGACTAAATAAATGAGTAAAAAATCATTTAAATAACATTGATTATGCTATTTCTTTGCAAAATACAGGTTTTTATCTAAAGAATGTAAAAAAAGGTGTTTTAATTCACAATATGCTACCATTCATTTCAAAAAATTGGTCTTTTTTCAAGAAGGATGAGCGACGATTCTGGTTTCTAAGAAACTTTTATCGTATATATCAAAAAATTTTCATCTCTAAGAGATTGGATATCTTTGTTCAAACTGATCTTATGCTCGAAACAATAAAAAATGAATTTAAAAAAAATGATATTTATATACTAAAACATGATTTTGGCAATGTTTGTATTTTAAAGTGTGGATTGAAGCCAAAGTTAAAACCTGTTAGTTATTTTTATCCTGCAGATGATTATAAATATAAAAATCACAAAATGATTGTCGATGCAGTTGTATTTTTGATTAAGAAAAATATTCAACCGAATATAAATATCATATTTACTCTAGATAAAAGCTCATGGGTTTATGACTATGTTTGTAAACATAATGTACAAGATTACTTTGATTTCCGGGGAAGACTTGATCATAGTTTGGTATTGAGAGAATATAAAAACTCTATCCTTATCTTTCCGAGTGAAATAGAGTCATTAGGTTTACCTCTTATAGAAGCCAAAAAACAAAATGCAAAAATAATTGCATTTGCACACCCTTTTAATATAGAATTGTTAGAAGGTTATGAAAATAAACGTATACTTCCTTATAGTAAGAACAGTTATAGTTACAACGTAAAACAGATAGTAAAAGAGTTTTCTTGTTCTAATAAAGAGTATATAAAGTTCTCTGAATTTATAAGAGATAAGTATTTCAATGATGAATAAATAATTATGATGTGGATCGTTAAATGTTTGTTAAAAAATTGAAATAACTTATATTTTTGAACCAATTTTTTATAAAATACTAAGGAAGATGAACAAT
Organism: Metabacillus sp.; assembly: GCA_035645575.1. Lineage (GTDB taxonomy): Bacteria > Bacillota > Bacilli > Bacillales > Bacillaceae > Metabacillus. The sequence continues at coordinate 44 of DASQMK010000520.1, read as the reverse complement.
GAATAAAAAGAAATTAGTATTTGTAATAAATTATTTTTATCCAG
>DASQMK010000519.1:0-7178 GCA_035645575.1 Metabacillus sp. | reverse complement strand
GTTTCTTTATACAACGAAACAAATGGAACAGCAATCTATCCAACACCAGTAATCGGTATGGTGGGATTAATTGAAGATACAGATTATATTACAACGCAAGATTTTAAAGAGGCTGGAGATCTAATTTATCTAGTTGGGGAAACAAAAGCAGAATTCGGCGGTAGTGAGCTACAAAAGCTTGTACACGGAAAAATCTTTGGTCAATCACCAGAACTAGATTTAGAGAAAGAAAGCAAAGTATTAGGCCAGCTTTCAGCAGCTATTCGTGCAAAGTCAGTGGCATCTGCCCATGATGTTTCTGAAGGTGGAGTTGCGGTTGCATTAGCAGAACCATTATTCGGTGGTAAAGGATTAGGTGCGGAAGTGACTCTTAACGGTGATGCAACAGCAGCACTGTTTAGTGAATCACAGACAAGATTTATTGTTTCTGTGAAAAAGGAAAACAAAGAAACATTTGAGCAATTAGTTGAAGCAGTATGTATCGGGAAAGTAACAGATTCTAGCAAACTAATTATTAAAAATAAACAGGATGAAACACTTGTCGATGCATCTGTTGAAGAATTAAAAGATGCATGGAAAGGAGCTATCCCATGCTTGCTGAACTCAAGGGATTAAACGAAGAATGTGGTGTGTTCGGAATCTGGGGTCACCCAGAAGCAGCACAAATTACGTATTATGGCTTGCACAGTCTTCAGCATAGGGGTCAAGAAGGTGCTGGGATTGTCACAAGTGATGGTGAGAAGCTAACAGCTATGAAAGGGTTAGGGCTCATTAACGAAGTGTTTGCAAATGGAAAATTGAATGAACTGTCTGGTAAAGCGGCAATCGGCCATGTTCGTTATGCAACAGCTGGCGGGGGCGGATATGAAAATGTCCAGCCTTTGCTTTTTAAATCGCATAGCGGAAGCTTAGCGCTTGCTCACAACGGAAACCTAGTAAATGCAACTCAGCTTAAGCATCAGCTTGAAAACCAGGGGAGTATTTTCCAAACAACTTCTGATACTGAGGTTCTTGCCCACCTTATTAGAAGAAGCGGCTATCAAGATCTAAAGGAAGCCGTTAAAAATACCTTAACGATGATTAAGGGAGCATATGCATTTTTAATTATGACAGAAAATGAAATGATGGTTGCACTAGACCCAAATGGATTACGACCATTGTCAATTGGAGTCATGGGTGATGCGTACGTTGTTGCTTCTGAAACATGTGCATTTGATGTTGTCGGTGCAAAATACGAAAGAGATGTACAGCCAGGTGAGCTGTTGATCATCAATGATGAAGGTATTCGTTCTGAACGCTTTTCAATGAATATTAATCGTTCAATTTGTAGTATGGAATATATTTATTTTTCACGCCCTGATAGCAATATCGATGGTATTAACGTTCATACAGCACGTAAAAACCTTGGTAAACGCTTGGCTGTTGAATCTGAAGTAGAAGCAGATGTTGTAACAGGTGTACCTGACTCTAGTATCTCGGCAGCGATCGGTTTTGCTGAGTTAACAGGAATTCCATATGAGTTAGGATTAATTAAAAATAGATATGTAGGCAGAACATTTATTCAACCTTCACAATCATTGCGTGAGCAAGGTGTAAAGATGAAGCTTTCTGCTGTTCGTGGTGTTGTTGAAGGAAAGCGTGTTGTCATGGTGGATGATTCCATTGTACGTGGAACAACAAGTAAACGAATTGTGAATATGCTCCGTGAAGCAGGAGCTACAGAGGTTCATGTGCGTATCAGTTCACCACCAATTGCTAATCCATGCTTTTATGGAATTGATACTTCCACACATGAGGAATTAATTGCTGCTAACCATTCAGTAGAAGAAATTAGGCAAATTATTGGCGCAGATAGTTTAGCTTTCTTAAGTGTTGAAGGCTTACTTGAAGGTCTAGGTCGACCATATGAAGGTGAAACAAGAGGCCAATGCTTAGCATGCTTCACAGGTCGCTACCCTACTGAAATTTATGCAGATACTGTTTTACCGCATGAAAAAGCGTAAATAGAAAAAATGTGATAGGAATCGAATACTCGATTCCTGTCTTGCTTTATACTATCGGGAAGATAAGGTTTTTATTGATGATAGTATAAGAAAAACTAAGGCTTTCGCCATTAGGACTGGGCGATAAGCCAAGTTTTTCTAAAAATCCAAAAGATAAATAGATTAGTTTTTTTAGGAGGATCACACATGTCTGACATTTATAAGCAAGCTGGTGTTGATATTGAAGCTGGCTATGAGGCTGTTACAAGAATGAAAAAGCATGTTGCCAAAACGATGCGCGCAGGTGTATTAGGTGGACTTGGCGGCTTTGGTGGAATGTTTGATTTAAGTGAATTAAATTATAAAAAACCTGTACTTGTTTCAGGAACAGACGGTGTTGGAACAAAGTTAAAGCTTGCTTTTATGGCTGATAAGCATGATACGATCGGAATTGATGCTGTTGCCATGTGTGTGAATGACATTTTAGCTCAAGGAGCAGAGCCGTTATTTTTCCTGGATTATTTAGCACTTGGAAAGGCAAAGCCGGAGAAAATTGAGCAAATTGTAAAAGGGATTGCAGATGGATGTGAGCAATCTGGATGTGCCTTAGTTGGTGGAGAAACAGCTGAAATGCCTGGGTTATATGAGGAAGAGGAATATGATGTTGCTGGCTTTTCTGTAGGAGCTGTTGAAAAGGATCAAATCGTAACAGGGGAAAATATTAAACCAGGCCATATATTAATTGGTCTATCATCAAGCGGAATCCATAGTAACGGATTTTCATTAGTTCGTAAAATTCTTCTAGAGGATCAAAAGTTAGACTTAGGAACAGTTTATGAGCCCTTTACACAAAACTTAGGGGAAGTACTACTTACACCAACTAAAATCTATGTGAAGCCTGTTTTAGAAGTTGTTAAAACCTATCAAATCGATGGAATGGCCCATATTACAGGTGGAGGTTTTATTGAAAATATTCCAAGAATGCTTCCAGAGGGAACAGGTGCAGAAATTGATCTTGGTTCATGGCCGAAGCTGCCGATCTTTGATTTTTTAAAGGATAAAGGGCAGTTAGAAAGTGCAGATATGTATAATGTGTTTAATATGGGAATTGGCTTTGTTCTTGCTGTGAAAGAAGATATATTACAAGATGTGCTCAAGCAACTAAATGCAAATGGTGAAAAAGGTTATGTCATTGGTCGTGTCATTGAAGGCTCCGGTGTAACATTTAATGGAGGAGCGTTTTGATGAAGAAGTTAGCTGTTTTTGCATCAGGTAATGGCAGTAATTTTCAAGCTATTTTAGACGAAGTGAAAAGTGGTGCCTTAGAGGCAGAAATTAGCGTAGTTGTTTGTGATAAGCCGAAAGCAGGAGTTATTGCACGAGCGGAAGCAGCAAATATCCCAGTTTTCTGTTTTATACCGAAGGAATATGAAACAAAGGCTCAGTTTGAACAAGAGATTTTAGATGTTTTACAAAAACATCAAATTGATTATGTTATTCTTGCAGGGTATATGAGGTTAATTGGTGAAACATTGCTAACTTCTTATGAAACGAGGATCATCAATATTCACCCATCATTGCTGCCGGCTTTTCCAGGAAAGGATGCAATTGGTCAAGCATATGAAGCAGGGGTAAAAGTAACTGGAGTGACTGTCCATTATGTTGATGCAGGTATGGATACAGGCCCAATTATTGCTCAAAAGGCAGTAGAAATTTCGAAGGAAGATACTGCTGAATCAATTGCCGAAAAGATACATGCAGTTGAACATGTTTTATATCCAAAAGTCATTCAAGAGCTAGTCACAAAATAAAGCATAGAGGTGAGGAATCATGTCAGTAAAACGTGCACTTGTTAGTGTGTCAGATAAAGCAAATCTTGTTCCTTTTGTGAAAGAACTAATTGAATTAGGTGTTGAAGTCATTTCAACTGGTGGAACAAAATCATTACTAGAAGAAAATGGACTAAAGGTTATTGGGATTTCAGAGGTTACAGGCTTCCCAGAAATTATGGATGGGCGTGTTAAAACCCTTCATCCAAATATCCATGGCGGATTATTAGCCGTACGTAACAATCCTAGTCACATGAATCAGTTGAAGGAAAATAATATTGAAACAATTGATATGGTTGTGGTGAATCTTTACCCATTCAAAGAAACCATTTCTAAACCAGATGTTCAATTCCAAGATGCTATTGAGAACATTGATATTGGCGGCCCTTCTATGCTTCGTTCTGCTGCTAAAAACCATGAAGATGTCACAGTGGTTGTTGATCCAGCAGATTATCAAGCTGTACTAGATGAACTTAAAGCTTCTGGAGAAGTTACATTAGCACAAAAGCAACGCTTAGCTGCAAAAGTATTTAGACATACAGCTTCATATGATGCCTTAATTGCTGAATTCTTAACAAAAACAATTGGAGAAGAAGATCCAGAAACTGTCACTTATACATTCGAGAAAAAACAATCATTGCGTTATGGCGAAAACCCACACCAAAGTGCGACATTCTATCAAAAACCATTTGTACCAACAGCTTCAATTGCAAATGCAAAGCAATTACATGGGAAAGAGTTGTCTTTCAATAATATTAAAGATGCTGATGCGGCATTACAAATTGTGCGTGAGTTTACTGAGCCTGCAGCGGTTGCTGTTAAGCATATGAATCCATGTGGAGTTGGCGTTGGAACATCAACATATGAAGCATTTACACGTTGCTATGAGGCTGACCGAACTTCAATCTTCGGTGGGATCGTTGCATTGAATGAAGAAGTTGATGTTGAAACTGCGAAGCAATTACATGAAATTTTCCTAGAAATTATCATTGCTCCATCTTTTAGCCAAGAAGCATTGGATGTTTTAACAAGTAAGAAAAACCTGCGTTTATTAACGATTGACGTAAAAGCACCATCTAAATCAGATAAAGTACTTCAATCTGTACACGGAGGGTTACTTGTACAAGATGAAGACACACTATCACTTGATGATGTTGAAGTAACAATTCCAACAAAACGTGAGCCTTCTGAAGAAGAGTGGAAGGATCTTAAACTAGCTTGGAAAGTTGTGAAACATGTTAAATCAAATGCGATTGTATTAGCAAAGGATGAAATGACAATTGGTGTTGGAGCTGGTCAAATGAACCGTGTTGGTGCAGCGAAAATCGCCATTGAACAAGCGGGCGTTAAGGCGCAAGGAAGTGCACTAGGTTCAGATGCATTTTTCCCTATGTCTGATACAGTAGAAGCAGCTGCAAAAGCAGGTGTAACAGCGATTATCCAACCAGGTGGTTCGATCCGAGACGAAGATTCCATTCGAATGGCTGATGAGTATGGCATTGCAATGGTATTCACAGGAGTACGTCACTTTAAACATTAAGAACAAAAGCGCAAGCACCTTGATCAGCCCCGAAAAGCATAAGACGCAAATGAATAGAAGTCGTTCTTTGTCTTCAATTCATTTGTGGCTAGACCCTAGAGGGGCTAGGCGCTGGCAGTCAAAACACGCGACGTCCTGTCGCATTGACTGCACTTGCACATCCTGTGCTTCGGAGCTGGATGTCAAAGCGCTTATCCATAGTTCAAGAATTTTATAATTTCCTAAACAATCAATATGGAGCCAGTTGAAATGGCTCTTGAATGTTTTAAAAACAAGAGCGGGGTGTAAACATGAAAGTACTGATTATCGGGCAAGGCGGACGTGAGCATGCATTAGTATGGAAGGCGGCACAAAGTAAACTTGTAGAGGAAGTTTTTGTTGCACCTGGTAATGATGGAATGAATGAGCTGGCTACAAGAGTAGATATCAGTGAAACAGATAACCAATCATTAGTTTCTTTTGCTAAAGAGAAAAAGGTCGATTTAACAATCGTGGGTCCAGAAGTTCCTTTACTTAATGGAATTGTAAATGATTTTGAAGCTGCAGGCTTGAAAATATTTGGCCCAAGAGAAGAAGCTGCACTTATTGAAGGCAGTAAAAACTTTGCTAAAGAACTTATGGTCAAATACAATATTCCAACAGCTGAGTATCAAACCTTTACAGATGTGGAAAAAGCAAAGGCCTATATTCAAGAAAAAGGAGCACCAATTGTCATTAAAGCAGATGGGTTAGCTGCTGGGAAGGGTGTAACTGTTGCTGAAACACTTGAGGTAGCGTTAGATAGTGTGACAGATATGCTTGAAAATGCAAAGTTCGGTGATGCATCAAGTTCAGTTGTCATTGAGGAATTTTTAGCTGGAGAAGAGTTTTCGTTAATGGCATTTGTTAAAGATGAAAAAGTATTTCCGATGGTCATAGCTCAGGATCATAAACGTGCCTATGATAATGATGAAGGTCCAAACACTGGTGGAATGGGTGCTTATTCTCCGGTACCACAAATTCCTGAAAAAGTTGTTGAAACTGCGATTGAAACAATTTTAAAGCCAGCGGCAAAAGCACTTGTCAGTGAGGGACGTTCATTTACAGGAATTTTATATGCTGGACTAATTTTAACTGCAAACGGTCCAAAGGTTATTGAATTTAATGCTCGTTTCGGTGACCCTGAGACACAAGTTGTTTTACCAAGATTGGAATCTGACCTAGTAGAATCATTATTAGCGATTCTCAACGATGAACCTGTCGAGTTAAAATGGTCTGAGCAAGCAGTACTTGGAGTAGTCCTTGCTTCAAAGGGTTATCCAAATGATTATGAAAAAGGACAACCAATTGGTCCTCTTACTGAGAAACATGAGGAAGCCGTTATCTTCCATGCAGGAACGAAAAAGGTTGATGAGCAGTTTGTCAATAATGGAGGACGTGTGCTTGTTGTATCAGGATATGGTTCAACAATTCAAGATGCACAAAAACAAGCATATGAACTAGTTGAAAAAATATCAGCTCCTGCATTGTTCTACAGAAAAGATATTGGAAATAAAGCAATTAAGCACGTCGTTTCTTAATGTAGACATAAACCAAAGCAATAATGCCTCCAATTAAGGCTATGAGAATAAAAGACATGTCTGTTAAATATTCTAAAAACATATGAAACACCTCCAGATAGAATAGGGGCTGGCTGTGCCAGTCCCATTTTTTATTGCTTAGGAAATTATAAAATGCTTGAACTGTGGATAACTACTTCGACATCCAGCTCCAGCGCCTAGCCCCTCGAGGTCATAAGCTAATATAGAATTGAAGGCAAAGGACGCCTTCTATTCTAAATCATCTTAT
>DASQMK010000518.1:0-5107 GCA_035645575.1 Metabacillus sp. | reverse complement strand
ATGAAAGAATGAATAAAGATAGAAGGTTTATTAGACAATAAAATTAAAAAGCAGGAAAAAACCATCTTTCGGCACTTTCATATTGTTCATTCTAGAAACAAAAGTGTTATTTTTTAGGATTCCTGTAAGAACTATACCATTTTCTACGAACCAAGATTTTCATAAGAAAAAAGGAGTGATAACATGAAATTCTTACTTACGATATTGTTGATTATAACCCTTACCGGATGTACAGCTAATCAAGGTGCTCCTAAAACTGATCAAGAAAATGAAAATGGTAGCCAACCTATTAATGTGAAAAACAGTGTTGAAGAACATGTTGATCGTAAAACTGGACAAGATATTTCAAAACACCTTGTTGATATTGCAAATGAGGTTCCTGAAGTAAATGATGCTACCGCTGTTGTTTTGGGCCCATATGCTGTAGTCGGTATTGATGTTAATTCAAATCTAGATCGTAATAAAGTGGAATCAATTAAATATACAGTTGCAGAAAGTCTTATGCATGATCCATATGGTGCTAGGGCGATCGTGATTGCTGATGCAGATACAAATGTAAGATTACGTGAAATGGCCAATGATATTCAAGAAGGACGGCCAATTGTTGGAATACTTGACGAATTAGCTGCAATTGTAGGACGAATTGTTCCAGAAATACCAAGTGAGGTCCTTGATAATCAACAAAAACAACCTACAGAGCAAAATAATGATCAGCTAAATGAAAAAGAACAGAAAAATTTAGAAAAAGAACAACAAGATCAATCAAATGATCATCTAAAAAAATAAATAATGAAAAGACTGCCATAAAAACACCTCGGATCTCCTTTTATCATTTAGTTGATATAACGATCTCATGATGGTAATTAACGGCAGTCTTTGTTATATTTGATAATTCTTCAATGCATCTAATACTTGTTTATCAAGCTTAGCTGCTGCTTTTTCGTCATAGGTTTTTTCGTATTGAGGTTCGGTTGAAATTTTTGAACCATAGAACATGATATCTCGGACATCCAAAATGGAAAGTTCTATTAATGAAAGTTTTAATGGAACATTCTCTAATTTTTCAAGTTTAAGATGTGCATTTCCATTAATGGAGTATGTTGATTCATTTGCAATTAAAGTTAAAACAACAGCAGGATGCTTCTTAATATTGTCAACAATTCTTGACCTTTGATCAATCACAAATAATATATGTTTTTGATCTGGTGCATAAACCCACGAAATTGCGCTAACATTTGGTGAACCTGTTTCATGATCAATCGTAGAAATTGTAACAAATCGTTCTTTTTGCAATTCCTTAAACAATGGATCGATGAGTGCTGTTTCTACTTTGTTTGGCATTTCAACCCTTCCTTTCCACTTTATACAATACATCATACCTGTTTTTTCGCTTTGTTCCAACTAAAAATATTCAAGTAAATCTTTTAGATTTCTTCTGTGGTATAATATCTTTTGTATATTGACCAAAAAAAGGCTTTATTTAGTCTACAAAACGCAGAAGATTATATAATAGAGGTGTTTTATGAGAGTTAAATGTGTCATATGTGATCTTGTGGAATCAATTGAAGATGAGACAATCGTCGCCAAAAGATTAAGAAACCGTCCAATTCATACATATATGTGCAGTGCATGTCAGGAACGTATTACTGAGAAAACAAATGCGAGAATTGCAACGGGGAGGTTTCGTTTGTACCGAGATAAAAAGACTGAAGATACCTGGTAAGAAAAGCGAAAGGGCGCTAAACATTTGGCGACAAGCAAATCGTGAGTAGGAATAGAAAGTGTTCTTCACCTTCAATTCCTACTTGATACCGCAAGGCAGTTATAAACGCGACGTCTTAGCAGCATTATCTGCACTTGTGCGACAATACTTTGCCGATGGCGCCCTAAGCTAGACACTAAGTACAAAATTTTGTACTTTCTTACCTTTCGAAAAAGGGTCAGAACTTGTTTAATCGTAAACCGATTGAGACAAGTCTGACCCTTTTTTTCATTAACGAACATCTTCCACTTCTTGTTTTTTAGATTGATGAAGTCGAATTTTATAAATAATAAGGATAAGTGCAGCTACAACCAATCCTTCTGCAACAGGTAAAAAGATTCCTAAAAAAGTCAACACCGTACATCCTAACGCTAAAAAAATATAGATAACAGCTGACTTTAAAATCGGTAGCTTTTTAGCAAATCCTAGTTTATAAACTAAAATCGATAGAAACAAAATCGTCAAATATAGCATCCACATTCCTAATTCAGGATGATCAATTACACGATATAAGCTTGGAAAAAACGAGAGCCTTTCCGAAACATCCATCACCATATCCTCCTTAACCTTAAAGAAATAGGCTGATTCAAAACCAAAGAATCCTCTAGTAGAATCAGCCTTTTATATGTTTTTCGTTTATTACATACCAGCTAATTTCTTTTTCTTAGCTGCTTTTTCACGTTCATTTTTATCAAGAATTTTCTTTCTTAATCGAATAGATTCTGGAGTTAATTCACAATACTCATCATCATTTAAATACTCTAACGCTTCTTCTAATGACATGATACGCGGTTTTTTCATTGTACTTGTTTGGTCTTTTGTAGCTGAACGAATATTTGTTTGCTGTTTCATTTTACAAATATTAACTACTAAGTCATTTTCACGAGTGTGTTCCCCAACAATCATTCCTTCGTATACATCGACACCAGCTTCAACAAAGATGACTCCTCTGTCTTCAACACCTTGAATACCATAAGTCGTTGACTTACCATTTTCCATAGAAACAAGAACACCTTGACGGCGGCCACCCACTTTTCCAGGTTGCATTGGTTGGTAGCTATCAAATGTGTGGTTGATAATACCGAAACCACGTGTTAATGACATAAACTCTGTAGAGTAACCAATTAATCCTCGGGCAGGGACATTAAAGATTAAACGAACTTGACCATTTCCGTTGTTAATCATATCAATCATTTCACCTTTACGAGCTCCAATTGATTCCATTACACCACCTGTGTGTTCTTCAGGAACATCAATTTGCACACGCTCAACAGGCTCACATCTTACACCATCGATTTCCTTTACAATTACTTCAGGTTTCGATACTTGTAATTCATACCCTTCACGACGCATATTTTCAATTAATATTGACAGATGTAATTCCCCACGTCCAGAAACAACCCATGCATCTGGTGAATCTGTTGGTTCAACACGTAAGCTCACATCAGTTTGTAATTGAGCTAATAAACGTTCTTCAATTTTACGTGCTGTTACAAATTTACCTTCACGTCCGGCAAAAGGACTGTTATTAACAGCAAATGTCATCTGAAGTGTCGGTTCATCAATACGTAAAATCGGAAGTGCTTCTTGGTGTTCAACAGGACATACTGTTTCACCTACATTGATGTCTTCCATACCAGAAACAGCAACGAGATCCCCTGCAACAGCTTGTTCAATTTCCACACGCTTTAGCCCTTGGAAGCCAAATATTTTTGATACGCGGAAGTTTTTAATAGAGCCATCAACCTTCATAAGCGATACTTGTTGTCCAACCTTCATTGTTCCGCGGAATACTCTTCCAATTCCAATACGACCAACATAATCATTGTAGTCAAGTAATGCAACCTGGAATTGAAGAGGCTCCTCACGATTATCAACTGGTGCCGGAATATGATCAACAATAGCATCGAATAATGATGCCATATTTTCTTCTTGATCAGCAGGATCTGGGCTTGTGCTGGCAGTTCCGTTAATTGCAGAAGCAAATACAACCGGGAATTCTAATTGATCTTCATTCGCATCAAGCTCAATAAATAAATCTAATACTTCATCTACTACTTCTGATGGACGAGCAAAGTCTCTATCAATTTTATTTACAACAACAATTGGTGTTAAGTTTTGTTCTAATGCTTTCTTAAGAACAAATCTTGTTTGAGGCATACACCCTTCATAAGCATCAACAACAAGTAAAACACCATCAACCATTTTCATGATACGTTCTACTTCCCCACCAAAATCAGCATGTCCTGGTGTATCCATGATGTTAATGCGACTGTCTTTATAATTAATTGCAGTATTTTTTGCTAAAATTGTTATTCCACGTTCACGTTCAAGATCATTTGAGTCCATTGCACGTTCAGCAACTTGCTCATTTGTACGGAATGTTCCAGATTGGTGTAATAATTGGTCAACCAAAGTTGTTTTCCCATGGTCAACGTGGGCAATAATAGCAATGTTGCGAATATCATTTCGAAGTTTCACTATTTCATCTCCTAAAAATATATAATAACAAGAATGAGTATGGTTATTTATTTAAATAAATGATCTAACCATATTCTTGCCGTATTCTGAGTGAATATCATCATTATTTCAAAATCACCTTCGATATTATACCATAAACAATCTAGAAAAGCTGAAAGTTTTTAAGTAAACTGTAGAAAGAGGTAAAAATATTTGTTGTAATGTTGGGAGCTGTCTGTTGAATGGAACAAGGAAAGTGGATTTTTCTCGTATTAGCTATTTTAGCGGCTATTTGTATGATCGGTATTGGAATAGCAGTTGGTGAGCGAAGCATTATTGGGATTTTCTTAGCTATTATCGCCTTAAACGGTGTTATGGCGGCAGGCTTTATTTTGAAAAAAAGAATGCGAGAAAAAGGGTTAATTTAACAAATTAAAATGGAAAAAAGCACTTTAAAAAGAAGGAATCTAAGCGATTCCTTCTTCTCATTTACAGAGGTAAAACAAATATCATGTATTCCTTCTGTGTAGCCTCGTCCTTTTCTACCTTAAATTGTTCAAATCCACATTTCCCTAGAAATTGAATCCAGGAAGACCTCTGAATGGGACAACCTGCAAACAAAACTTTATGGCCATTTTGTATTAATTCTTCCTTGTAGTGCTTTATGACCAATTTTCCATATCCTCTGAGATATTTGGACGGATGGATCAGAATTGTTCCAATCCAAGGCTTTCCATTTGATGGCGACCACTCAACCAAGAAGCTAATTCCTATACAGGTTTCTCCATCATGCCAGATTCTCCATTTTCCATCATACATCTTGTACGAAAGTAAATAAGCTTCCAGCTTATCACTTGTACATTCCTCTTGCTGCCACTCTGTACT
>DASQMK010000517.1:0-3105 GCA_035645575.1 Metabacillus sp. | reverse complement strand
TAATGTTACACCAAAGAATTCAAGTAAAGTAGGAGCTAAATCAACTGTCTGTACAATAGACTGTCTTCTTTCTCCCTTTTTACCTTCTCTAGGATCCCAAACGAATAATGGCGTGTGAGCGATTTCATCGTAGACCGGCATAACACTCTTAGACCACCATCCGTGCTCACCTAATAAATATCCATGATCTGTGTTAACAATTAACATTGTATCTTTCCACATATCGTATTTATCCATCATTTCCAATACTTTTCCTAAATAATTGTCACACATACTCAATAGTGCTGCATATTCATACTTACCATGTTCAACAACCTCATTAGACTCTTGAACAAAATAATAAGGTGGCCAATCAAAATGTTTACCATTGTACTCATGAGGATAAAGATCTTTATATTGTTGATAAGCAAAAAATGGTTCATGAGGATCAAATGTTTCTAGTTGTAGAAACCAATTGTCTTCGTCTTTGTTTTTTTGGATAAAATCCATTCCTAAAGAGAAAGTAACAGCCTGTGGGTGGTTTTCTTCTGTTTCAAAATAACTTCGATTAACAATATCTTGTTTAAACATAGTAGAACTAGAAAACGGCTCTGGTGTTTCAGTTTCTGGAATTTCCGGATCTTTCACATGACCTTTCCAAGGATCACCTTCTTGTCCACGAACCATCTCGAAGGAACTATATCTTGGATGATATGTGGCACCACCATCTTCCCAATAGTGCTGGTGATCTGTTACTAAATGTGTGTATACACCATTTTGTTTCAGCATTTCCGGCATCGAATTGTCAAATGGTTCGATAGGACCCCAGCTACGATGTAAGAAGTTATAGCGACCAGTATGGAGCTCTCTTCTTGCTGGCATACATGGTAAGCTCCCTGCGTAACACTGATCAAACGCGACTGTTTTCTCTCCTAGACGTTTAAAATTAGGTGCATGTGTCCAATCACATCCGTAGTTTGGGAGCATATGCCTGTTTAGAGAATCAAACATTACCATAATTGCTCGCATTTTGAATCAACTCCCTTTTTTATTTCTTCCTCTGAAAAGTGTCTTGTATCTTTTGTTGTAGATTTTCCTAAAATATAAAAGCGCTTTTACAAATGTTTAAAAATAGAAAATTCAACGATCTGCAATAAAAGTTTTAAAATAACCAACTTTGTGGAAGCGCTTTTACTTTCTTTGCAACAAATTTATCAGATATTTATAAACCTTGCAACAACAATTTTTTTATAGGGTATAACAAAATATTATACTTATTATTCTAGGAATTATGATAATCGAATTGACCGTACTAAATAAATTTGATAACTTTTAAATGTGGAAGCACTTCCATATTTAAAAGCTCTTTTTTCAATGAAAGGAACAATATGATGTTTTTTCTAGCAATAATAAGACCTTTATTTTATATGCTGAAACATAATATTGTGGTGAACAATTATGAAAGCATCTATCTATGACGTAGCAAATTTAGCTGGAGTTTCAATTTCCACTGTTTCAAGAGTATTAAATAAAAGTGGGTATGTAAGCAGCAAAACGGAAAAGAAAGTATATGATGCAGTTGAAAAATTAAATTATATACCTAACGTTGTTGCCCAAAACTTAGCAAAAAATGAAACAAAATTAATCGGATTATATTTTCCACCTTTAGTTGACTCAAAAAAAGTTTTATCAAGTACGTATATCCTAGAGTTTATAAAAGGCGTCAATGATGTATTGATTAAATGGGGATATCATCTCCTTTTGATTAATGAAATGAATGATAGAGAACAAATTCTATCGGATAAATGTAGACCTCAGTATTATTCTTTTATTAAACAAAACCGTATAGATGGCCTTATTCTAGGTAGTACTCCTATTGCATGCTCTTCCTTTTTAGAGCTACTCAATCTCAAATTGCCAATGGTGTACATTGGTGAAAAACTATTTCATAATGGGCTTAATGTTTACGCTCAATTTAAACAATATAATAAAGATGTATTGGACTATTTTTATAGCAGGGGTCATCGGCATGTTGCTGTTATTAGTTTAGAAGAAAGGTTAGAGTCGGTGATTCGTGAGTTCAAGGAAGATAAACATAATGAAGAGATAAAGGTTGAGCATTATTTTGACCAAGAGGACGTGGAGTCATACCTTGACTTGTTAAGGAGAATCTTCACTAGAGAAGATAAACCATCAGCATTAGTAGTCCATGATCTAACGAAGGTCCAACAGACCATTAACTTTTTGAATAATATAAAGTTATCTGTTCCTGATGATGTATCGATCATGACGATTGAACATAAATATCAAGATGCTGAAAAATGCTTTCCTTCCGTAACAAGTGTTTATGTACCCGCTTATCAAATGGGTGTTGAGGCTGCTAAGATTCTCTTTGAATACTTACAAGACCCACAAGACTATTCTAAGGAGATTATCGTTGATTCAAAGATTATAGAACGGAAGTCTGTTAAAAGCATGACGAAATCGAGTAATACCTAATGAAATCCACCCGTTCCCTTACTAGATACTAAAATAATGACAAGAAGTTTCTCAAGGATGTGACGAAATGAAGATGGAACAAAAAATGTCGTGTTGTGCAATAAAAAGAGGAAAATCACTTCAAGACAAGGAAGCTATAACACATCAAACCCAAGAAATTGCAACTTCAACTGAAATTCAATTCAAAGACAAAATGGTGTATCTTCCTGGCGGAGAATTTTTAATGGGGACAAATGAAAAAGAAGGTTTTCCAGCCGATGGTGAGGGCCCTGTTCGGAAAATAAAAGTAGATCCTTTTTTAATTGATCGATATGCCGTAACAAATGCTGAATTTAAAGAATTTGTACAAGCTACTGGATATGTAACCGAATCAGAGAAATTCGGTTGGTCATTTGTGTTTTACAGTTTCTTACCTCCACAGATTTTAAGTCGGGTAAAGAGAGTTGCTTCGACCCCTTGGTGGTGTGGGGTCAATGGTGCTTTTTGGTACCAACCAGAGGGTCCAAATTCAACGATTGATGACCGCATGGATCATCCTGTTGTTCATGTAACCTGGAATGATGCCCAAGCCTTTTGTAAATGGGCTGGTAAGCGATTGCCAACAGAAGCTGAATGGGAATATGCTGC
>DASQMK010000516.1:0-5162 GCA_035645575.1 Metabacillus sp. | reverse complement strand
AAAAGAAAAAATAGAAGAGCTATTACCTCAAATAGAAGTGAAAAAGATATAGAGGGGGAAATAAAATGAGAATTACAGAGATATTAACAAAAGACACAATTACACTAAATATCCAATCATCATCTAAAAATGATGTTGTAAAGGAATTAGTAGAAGTTTTAGACCGTGCTGGTAAACTATCAGATAAAGCTGTATTCGAGCAGGCTGTGTTAGATCGTGAGAAGCAAAGCACAACTGGAATTGGTGATGGTATTGCGATTCCGCATGCTAAAACAAGTGCTGTAAAGGAACCAGCCATTGTATTTGGTCGATCAGTTGAAGGTGTAGATTATGAATCATTAGATGGACAGCCTAGCTTTTTATTCTTTATGATTGCTGCGCCAGAGGGTGCAAATAATACTCACCTTGAAGCATTGTCAAAATTATCTAGTATTTTAATGAAGCAAGAAGTAAGAGATCAATTATTGGCAGCTAAAACACCTGAAGATGTGTTAGCTATTATTGATAATTACGATGTTCAAGAAGAAAGTGAAGAAGTAAAGGGTACAAATGCAGGGAAAATTCTTGCTGTAACAGCTTGTCCAACAGGAATCGCACATACGTATATGGCTGCGGATGCTTTAAAGGAAAAAGCTAAAGAGTTGAATCTCTCAATTAAAGTTGAAACAAATGGCTCAGGTGGAGCGAAAAATGTGTTAACTGCGGCTGAAATTGAAGAAGCTACGGCGATTATTGTTGCTGCGGATAAACAGGTTGAAATGGAACGTTTTAAAGGAAAGCATGTTATCATTGTTCCTGTAGCAGACGGAATTCGTAAAACAAAGGAGCTTTTAGATCGAGCTGTTAAACAAGATGCTCCTATTTATAAAGGAAATGGAGAAGGAAAAAAAGAGGAAGGTGGAAGTGAAAGAAACGGCTTTTATAAACACCTAATGAACGGTGTTTCAAATATGCTTCCATTTGTTGTTGGTGGTGGTATCTTAATTGCTCTATCTTTCTTATTTGGAATTCACGCATCAGACCCTAACGATCCTTCATATAACGTGTTTGCTGAAGCATTAAGTACAATTGGCGGCGGAAATGCATTTGGATTAATGATCCCGGTATTAGCAGGATTTATTGCACTAAGTATCGCGGATCGTCCTGGTTTAGCACCTGGTATGGTTGGTGGATTTATGGCCGCTCAAGGCGGAGCTGGTTTCTTAGGTGGTCTAATTGCTGGTTTCTTAGCTGGATACATTGTAGTTCTCTTTAAGAAAGTTCTATCAGGACTACCTGCATCATTAGAGGGGATTAAACCTGTATTGCTATACCCTGTGTTAAGTATTTTTTCAGTTGGTATGATCATGTTCTTTGTTGTTAATAAACCAGTAAGTGCGCTAAATGCTGGAATTAGTGATTTCTTAGGTGGTTTAGGTACTGGAAACTTAGTACTTCTTGGATTATTGTTAGGCGGAATGATGGCAATCGATATGGGTGGGCCTATTAATAAGGCTGCTTTCACATTCGGTATTGCTATGATCGATGCTGGAAATTTTGCGCCACATGCTGCTGTTATGGCAGGAGGAATGGTTCCTCCATTAGGGATTGCATTGGCTACAACATTGTTTAAAAGCAAGTTTACTGAGCGTGAACGTCAATCAGGTATTACATGCTATATTATGGGTGCTTCTTTCATCACTGAGGGTGCGATCCCGTTTGCGGCTTCTGATCCTGGTCGTGTAATTCCTTCTGTTGTGACAGGTTCAGCGGTTGCAGGAGCTTTAGCGATGTTCTTTGGAAATGGTTTACGTGCTCCTCACGGTGGTGCATTTGTTATCCCGTTAGTAGAAGGTAATCCATTATTATATCTACTTGCTATCGTAATTGGTGCAGTAGTTACTGCAATTATGCTAGGAATTTTGAAAAAAACTGTTAATAAATAAAACGTGAAAGCTGAATTGGTTCGTAATTATTCGAATCAAGTCAGCTTTTTTGGTTAGGAATGATAAAAGTAGGGTACATACTAGTAATGGTTTTATTAATAAAATGAAAAGGTGGAATTAATCATGTCAAAACCGTTATTTACATCATCTGTAAAAGCTGTTGGGGGAAGAGATGGAAGAGTAGAGTCTTCCGATGGGAAAATCAACTTAAAATTAGCCATGCCGGGTTCACCGCAGGCTAAAGAACATCCAGATGCAACAAACCCTGAACAATTATTCGCTGCTGGATATTCGTCGTGTTTTGATGGAGCTCTTCAGCTTATCGCGAAAAGGGAAAAAGTTGATTTTGAATCTGAAGTAACGGCAAATGTATCTCTACTTAAAGATGAGTCAGATGATGGCTTTAAGATTGGGGTTACCCTACAAGTAAAAGGGACAGGCATTGAAAAGGACAAGCTTGAGGAACTGGTTGAAAAAGCTCATGAATTTTGTCCTTATTCAAAAGCAACAAGAGGAAATATTAATGTAGATCTTGAGGTTGTTGTGTAACAAATAAACATGTTAGAAGCAAGCCCTTATAAAGGTATTCTGGTAGGGCTTGCTTTTAAGGTGTTTATAAACCGATTTTTTTAGGTTTATTAAATTTTCTTTCATAATAAATCCCAAGGCTAATAATTAAAGGTGTTATGATGATCGTCGGTAAAAACCACAGTAAGATATTAACAGAATCGATATTCAGAAGCCTTGGAGCTCCAAAAACTGTAAAAGCCGTAATTGTGGAAATACAACAAGCTAACATACTGGAAAAATGTTCAAACCACCAATGCATTTTTCGTGTTGGTTTTTTAAATCAATAAAGAAGCTGGATTATTCCTAATGAAATTCCTACAATTGGAAACCATGTTAATAACTGAGACGATTGACCAAATCCATAGCAGTTAATTCCGATTCCTGACCCAAGTAAAAGCATTGGATAGCCAATATCAAGTGGGTGGGTATGACGCTCTTTTCGTTTTTTAAATTTTAATACTCGAATTCCATAGTAAGCACTAGCGGAACTTAAAATACCGATAAAAATAAGAAACCATGAAAAAGAAATCACTTCTGTTGATGCAGTTGTGTCGAGGAAAATACGATAACCCCCCATATAAAAAGCACTGATAGCAACAACGATCATACCATATACATATACCCATCCAGAGAAGAGATGAAGTTTCCCGCCTTTTTTTGTCACAATAGGTATCCAAATACAAATAATGCGACAAATCCTCCAATTATATGCAAAAGTCTTAATATGTAAAACAAGGTCTCCAAATAATTTTTTCCTCCAACACTCTATTTTCCAATACATTCCTATTTTAGAGGAATCACCCAAAAAGAGATAAAGCATTTTTTAAAAATTTAACAAATAGCCCTGTAAAGAGGTATAATAAGGAAGAGCATTGAATTTAGGAGGACTATTTATGTCACAAACAGAAACTGAAACAACCAAATCTAAAATATGGGAATGGACTAAGGCCATCGTTTTAGCTGTAGGGTTAGCGATGATTATAAGGTTCTTTTTATTTGAGCCATATCTTGTAGAAGGCTCATCTATGGATCCAACATTACATGATGGTGATCGTCTATTTGTAAATAAAACATTAAAATTTATTGGAGAAATTGAAAAGGGAGATATCGTCATTATTGATGGCAAAGAAGAAGATATTCGGTATGTAAAACGAATTATTGGTTTACCAGGTGATAAGGTTAGTGCAGAGGAAGGACAAGTATATGTGAATGGCGAACTCATAAAGGAACCTTATCTAGCTGAAAACCGTGAAGAAGCCGAGAAGTTAGGAATGGTTCTAACAGGAGATTTTGAAGAGATTGAAGTACCAGAAGGAAGCTACTTTGTTATGGGAGACAACCGACTTAATAGCATGGACAGTCGGAATGGCTTAGGACTCATTGAATCAAGCCGTATTTTAGGAAAATCAGAATTCATTTTTTATCCATTTGATCATTTTCGTAAAACTGAATAATACATAATGCCGTTGCTCCCAAGCTTCGGCTCTTTTTATGCTTTTTTTTGTAACATTTTATTTGTCTATCCGTCTACATCTAAGAGATTACAACAAGGGAAGTGTTGAGAGATGAAAAGGTGGATGGTGATCGTATGTTCATTTTTACTAGCTGTCATAATTGGTGGGTGCAGTAGTCATTCAAGTGAGGAGAGTCAAGCGGATCAGAGTAATCCTGCAACGCAAAATCATACAGCACCAGAGATAGCTGCTGAATTAGAAAATAAGGAGGAGGTTTCTACAGATAGTGCTGAAACTGTAGGTTCTGAAACAAAAACTCAGGTGGCTAGTCCAAAAGATCGTATGGTCATTTATACAGCAAATCTTTCTATTCAGGTTAATAGTTATGATAAAACACTAACTTTTATCCAAAAGGAACTTCTAACATTCGATGGATATATCGTGAATTCAAACTCATATTCAGTCGAAGATGATTCAACTGAAGGGACGATTACGGTCAGAGTTCCTCAGGAACACTTTCAAGCATTTTTAAAAACAGTTGAGAGTGGAAGTACGAAGGTAATAGACGAATCAATTAATGGTCAAGATGTGACAGAAGAATACGTTGATTTAGAATCACGATTAAAATCAAAGCAAGTGGTTGAAAAGCGATTGCTGGAGTTTATGGAAAAGGCAGAAAAGACAGAGGATTTATTAAAAATATCAACAGATCTTGCAACAGTTCAGGAAGAAATTGAACAACTAAAAGGCAGAATGAATTATTTAGATAACCAAGTAAATTTAGCAACGATATCCATTTTTATAAAGGAAAGTAAAGTAAATGTTCCAGATCTTGAAAATAACGAGTTAAACACATGGACAGAAACAAAAAAACAATTTATGGAGACTCTTAATTTTGTTTTACGGGCAATCTCTTCATTCATTGTGTTTTTTATAGGCAGCTTGCCAGTACTATTTATATTAGGTGGCATACTCATTATTATTTGGTTTATTTTGAAAAGAAAAAGAAAGAAACAAGAAATACCACCTAATAATACAGAGGAATAAACATTTTATTAAGTTGCTAATATTGTTACTATAAGCATCGTAATAAAAACACAACCACTTATCAAAGCAACACTTACTAGTATTGAGAGCTTTTTGTTTTCAATATGATAATGTGGAAGAATTCTTTTTAATGACAATGTGATGATAAAGTAAATTAAGATTACTC
>DASQMK010000515.1:0-1787 GCA_035645575.1 Metabacillus sp. | reverse complement strand
GAGGGATTAGTGGAGAGTACTAATAAAGATATCGCTAAGCTTGGTTCTGATTTAGAAACCATGCTCAAAGTGTTAGGTGTAGATGAAGAAAGTGAGAATTATAATTATTTTCAGCAAGCACTAAGACTGTATAATCCATTACTAAATGACCCACATTCTAAACAGGCTATCAAAAAACGTAAAGAAACATTAGTTAAAGAAGCTAAAGGTGGGAAGTTGAATATAGATGGAAAATACACCTATATCCTTCCAGATTGGTATGCTGTGATGGAAAGTATTTTCTTGGATAAGGAGCCTAAAGGCTTGCTGAAAGATGGTCAAGTATATTGTAATTTGTATTCTGAAGGTAAAGTAGATTGTTTGCGTAGCCCATCGTTGTCATTTGAGCATGTTGTTCGTCAGAATACTAAATCAGATGAAATGAAGGATTGGTTTATTACAAAGGGAGTACATGTAAGTTGTCAAGACATGATTTCTAAAATTCTTCAGGCAGATTGGGATGGCGACAAAATTTTAATCACACCATCAAAAATCCTAATAAATGCAGCCGAAAGGAACATTGAAAAATTAGACGTTGTTCCACTTGAGTATGAAATGGGTGTTGCACCTGAAAAACAAATTAATCCTAAAAGTATTTATGATAGCTTGGTTTTTGCATTTAAAGGAGATATCGGAACGATAAGTAATAATATAAGCAAAATATATAATAGTAATAATTTTGACTACGAATCAATTAAAAAATTGACTTCTTATAATAATCATGTCATTGATATGGCTAAAACTTTAGATCTTCCTAAACCTCCACAGGATGTAAAGAAAAAATGGAATGAGTATAAATCTGAAAAGTTACCTTACTTTTTCCAATATGCCAAAAATAAATCTGAAGATAAGGTTAAGGAGAAAGATGACATGGTAATGAATCGGATAGAAGATATGATACAAAGTCCCAGAATAACTTTCAGGAGTGTTGCTGGGAAGTTTGACTATAAGAATTTAATGAAAAGATCATACATACCAATTACAAAGTATATTGTTGATAAAGAAACGGATGAAGAGATTATTAAACGATATATAGAACTTGATCAGAATAAATCGAAATATATAAATAAGAGTGAGGACGATGAAAAGAAGCGTTCAAATAAGAAGAAAGTGAAGCATGTCTATAGAATGATTCGCAAGCAATTACTTGAAGTACATAACAGTCCTAATAATGTTACAGATGTCTTAGTTAGATATTTATACAACAATGTAGATAGTTCATTTAAAACAACGTTATGGGAATCATTCGGTAAAGAGATCGTTGCAAATATTAAAAGAAACGTATATAACATAATTGAATGTGTGGATTGTAAAGAAGAAGTGGAGAAGCAGACACAAAGACAGTTAAGATGTTATGGGTGTCAGGAGAAGCGTAGAAAAACATTAGATAATGCACGTAAGACTAAAAAGAAAATTTCCGCATGAGTTTATTATAGACTATGACAAATAGCCTTCAAAACCCTTTAATACCAAGGGATGAGGGCTATTTTATATATTAATAGATAATAGTCTTTAAGGGAGAACAACAATCTAATATACACGAACAATGGAAATTATTCTTCCCACAATTTTATTTTTAATCTAAAAAAGTGTATAAAACTCCTGATTATTAATTTCCCTTATGAGCTTATCATACACTCGTTTAGATATTGTTGCAAGTATTTTTTCATTTAATCATTCTTTTTTTTGCATCGGCTCTTTAGTCGGTGCTTTTTTATTTGCATTAATTGACTGATTCATTATGAGGG
>DASQMK010000514.1:0-3765 GCA_035645575.1 Metabacillus sp. | reverse complement strand
CACTGGCAGGAGACCCACTTGGAGCAATGGCATTAAAAGAAATTGTCCAATCAAAAATTAATTCATTAATTATTGTTACAAAGGATATTCAAACATCTTGGCTACGATCTGTCGAATCATTACTTACAAGCTCAGTTCATTGGGAAAATATAATAAGTTTACAAGCTCATTTAGGTCAATCCTACTCACTTCGAACTGGAATTCAACGGGCAATCCAGATTGGCGCAGATTCGGTTGTTATTTTTTTAGCTGATCAACCGTTTATCACCTCACATATGATCGATCACCTTATCCATCAATCAAAAAAAGCGAAAGATTTTGTAGCAGCATTTGATGGTGAACATGTAAAACCTCCTATTTTATTTCATCAAAAAGCATTCCCATATCTGTTATCCATTCATGGTGATCAGGGGGCAAGAAGTTTATTAAAGAAAGGAGTTTTAAAAGGAATCAACGTACATGTAGATCCAGCAAATTTGCTGGATGTAGATACAAAAGAGCAGTATGAATATTCTAAAAATGTTTTTTTACCATAAGCATTTCTGAAGGATATCTTTCTTTCCGTAAAACTCTGTAAGGGAGTCAATTATAGAACTCAACATGGAATAGAGGTGGTTTTAAATGAAGATTAATCAAGAACTCACACAATCAAAATCTGACATAATCGTAAAACAACCAGTATTGATAGATGAAGCGCTCATACAAAAGAAAGATTCTCAAGAGGTATTTGTAGCAGGAGGAACGTTACTACAATTGCACTGGGAATCAGGTACTCCCCTCCCACATACGTTAGTCGATCTTTCGTTTCTCAATCAATTAAAAGGTATTACATGTCAAGAACTTGGTGATACCTCAAAAGTGAAAATAGGAGCTTTGACAACCATTGCAGAGTGTCTGTCACATCCTCTCATGGTCAAACATGCTCCTTTACTCGTCAATGCTTGTTGCAACATCGCTGCACCAGCAGTACGGAACCGAGCAACAATTGGGGGAAATGTTGCCAGTCTAGTTGGTGATACAATTCCGGCACTTTTAGCTTTAAACGCAGAAGTAAAATTGGCCATTAAAGAAGATATTTATGTCATGTCTCTATGGGACTGGCTAAAGATCAACCAACAACAACCTTTCTTATTACTTGAGATTTCCATTCCATTTTCTCCTATAGGAACGAAAGGTTTTTATCGAAAGGTTGGTAGGAGAGAAGCGTTTATCCCTTCCATACTTACAATAAGTGGTCAATGGAAAAAGGATGATGATGGTAAGCTTCAATTTATTCGATTAGGGGTTGGTGGAGGAAGCCATCGTCCGATCAGACTTGAAGGAGTGGAACTGATCTTAAAAGGGGAAACATTAAATAAAAAGTTTTTATATCAAACAATTCTAGATGAGTTTCAATCATATTCAGATCCATTCATATCTGAAGCATATAGAAAAAAGGTTGCTGCTAACATCCTTATGACAGAATTAGCAACTGTTTTAGGTGAGGAGGGATAAGGTGGAATTAAATAGAGAAAATTTTAGGGATAAATGGCGAGTACGACCAGATGGCTATGACAAAGTAACAGGATCATTAAAATATTTAACAGACTATACCTTTCCTGACATGCTCTATGGAAAAGTACTTCGAAGTTCTTTTCCACATGCAAAAATACGATCAATTTCTACGGATGAAGCTGAACAATTAGATGGAGTTAAAGCAGTAATCACGTATAAAGATGTTCCAGGAATGAATCGTTTTGGACTTATTTTTCCCGATCAGCCTGTCTTATGTGAGGATGTAGTACGTTATGTAGGTGATGCAGTAGCAGCAGTAGCGGCAACTAGTGAAGAGATCGCAGAGAAAGCTCTTTCTCTTATTCAAGTAGAATATGAACCACTTGATGTTATGGATAGTCCGGAAAAATCGCTAAGTAGTTCAAATATATCATTACATCCAGCAGGAAATATTCTTCATCGTGCAAGCTATAAAAATAGTGAGCAAGTTTTAAAGGAACTCAAGAATTGTCCGTACGTTGTGGAGGATACCTATGAAACTCCGAGACAAATGCACGGCTATATGGAAACAGAAGGGGGAGTAGTTGTTCCTGAAAAGGATGGCAAAATAACGGTTTACGCAGCTACCCAACATGGTTTTAAAGACCGTATGCAGTTAGCAAGAGTTCTAGCAATTCCTGAAAGCCGCATCCGTGTCATCTCAAGTCCGATTGGTGGTTCATTTGGCGGGAAAGATGAGTTGAATATTCAACCATACGCAGCTCTGCTCGCAATAAAAACAAAGCAACCTGTGAAACTTCATAATAAACGAAGTGAATCAGTTAGAGCAGGTATTAAACGCCATCCAATGAAAATAAAAATGATTACTGGTGCAAATCAAGATGGGAAGTTAGTCGGTCACTACGTTAGAATTGTGGCAGATACAGGGGCTTATGCTACGCTTGGTCCAGCTGTTTTAGATTTTGCCGTAGAGCATGCTACAGGACCTTATATTTTTCCACATGTTGATGTAGAAGGTGTTTCAGTATTTACAAATAATGGTGTAGCTGGAGAATACCGCGGATTTGGAGGAAACCAAGTAACCTTTGCTTTAGAATCACAGATTGAAAGATTAGCAGAGCAAATGAAGATCGATTCAATCACATTCCGTGAGATGAATCTTAGAGAAGCGGATGACCTTGGTCCCTTAGGGCAACGTATCGTAAAAAATGATGGAGCAAAAACAGTCCTTTCTATGATAAAGTCTTCACCTGTATTAACTGATTCACCAAAGAAACATCCACATAAAATAACAGGAAAAGGCGTAGCTATTACAATGCATGGTGGTGGTCTTGGATTTGGAAGGCCCGATCCGTCTGGTGCACGACTTTCCTTAACAAATGATGGGAAAATTGAAATTGCATTTGGATTTGAAGAATTTGGTCAAGGGCTAATAGCATCAATTGAGATAATGTTAATGGAAGCACTAAATTGTAGCAAAGAAGATATTAAAATCGTAATTGGGGATACGGATTTAGTTCCTTCATCAGGTTCATCAACGGCTTCAAGATCAACAAATATGATTTGGAATGGAATTCAAAAATTAAAAGCACCTTTTATGGAAAAAGTATTGGATTTGGTTGCCGACTATACGAATACAACAAGAGATCTTCTCTATTTAGGTGAAAAAGGTGTTTGGCGAAGAGGAAAACATAATCAATTTCTATTAAGTTATCGCGAGCTTGCAAATTATGCAAATCCTTCTCATGTTACGTTTCAAACACACTTTCATTTTCCAACAACTCCTGATGCTGTTATTGGTGGACATTATTTATATAGCTTTGCAGCTGTTGCGGCAGAAGTTGAAATTGATCGATTAACAGGCCAAGTAAAAGTGACGAGAATGGATCATGCCATTGCAGCAGGACCTGTAGTCAATCCACTTGGTTACTTGGGGCAAATTGAAGGTGGAGCTGTCATGGGATTAGGATTTACTTTATTAGAAGATTCTGTGATGGAGAATGGGCGTTATCATACCGAAAATTTTGATTCCTACTTAATACCGACAATAAAAGATATTCCAACTGAAACAAACGTTATGGTAGATGAATCTTTAATGGAGGGAGATGTGTTTGGTCCAAGAGGTGTCGGTGAAATTGGAACAGTTGCAATTGCACCTGCAATAACAGCAGCGATTCATCAAGCCTGTGGGATATGGGTGAAAACACTTCCGGTTTCTTCCGAAGAAATATTGGATGCCCTTATGGATCTTTCTTTACCGGCTAATGAACA
>DASQMK010000513.1:0-6546 GCA_035645575.1 Metabacillus sp. | reverse complement strand
TCTCTCCCTTCTTTTCCTCAATTATTTCAAAGAATGTTAGTTAGTTCAAAAATTTTGCTTTTACTCAAGGTAATTTAACATAACAGTAAGAATTTTATCTTCCACTTTTTTAACTTCTTTATCATCTTGTAAATGATTTATAACAATAGAAAATATAACGTTTTCTCCACTTTTTGTTTGCATATATCCTGATATTGAACTTACATTCGTTAAAGTGCCTGTTTTTGCTATTACCTTTTGTTTAAGTGAGGATTTTGTCATTCTCTTGCGAAGTGTCCCACCAATTATTTTTTCTTTTTCTCCCGCAACAGGGAGTGCCTTATAAAATGCAGGAAACCATTCTTGTAATTGAGCTCTGTATAATAACTGAGTAACTGTATTCGCCTGAGTTGTATTTAGATGTGAAATTCCTGAGCCATCCCTAAAGACCATGTTATTGATATCGACTCCTAATTGAGTTAACACACGTTTTTCAGTCTCCAGTCCTGCTTCCCAGGTACCGAGGTTTTGTGTGACCTTTCCCATCTCTTTCACTAGCATTTCTGCAATTGTATTATTACTTAGTTTTAAAAATGGAATCAGAATTTCAGATAATGGCTCTGATTTATGGGTGACTATTTCTAAAGTTTTATCTGCAGCCTTACCTATATAACAATCACCTTTCACATGTATACCTTCGCGCTCTAATTCCTCTTTGAATAGATCAAGTGTGTATTTAGTTGGATCCCATACAGAAATCCACTCTTGCGTTATTGAACCATCCTCAGGAATTGTTCCTTCTATAACTAATTCGTTCTTTCCATGACCACGTGTTATTTTTAATGTTTCATTACTACCTGCTTCAGTTGTATTTGCTTTATTGTGAATGACCATATAATCTGTATTAGGACTTAATGTTGTCTTTGGCTTTTTTCCTTTTTTGCTTGGGGTTACTTGTACAATAATGGTACCAGCATCATAATCTTCATTTGGTGAAACCGTTAAGGCCGATATTTGAGCACCATAATAAGCCGATTCATCGCTCCAAGGTAAGTCAATGGAATACCGGACTTTATCGTACCAAGTATCATCAGCAATTACATCTCCAGCAATTGTCCGGATTCCTTTTTTCCTTAATTGTTTTGCCAATATATTAAGATCCTTTACAGTAAGAGTAGGATCACCCCTGCCTATTAAGTATAAGTTTCCTTTTACTATCCCTTTTTTGTTCCATTTTCCATCTGTGCTAACTTCAGTTTGATATGTATAATCTAGTCCTAGTGTTGTTAGAGCAGCAGTAGCAGTAAATAGTTTAAAACTGGATGCTGGTGTTAAGCTTGTCTCTCCATTATAGGAATATAAAATTTCACCAGTTGTAGTTGACCGTATGCTTATGCCAGCAATAGCTCCTTTTAATAATGGATCTTCTGTTATAACAGATTGCAATTGAGTTATTCCTTCTTGTTTTAACTCCATTGCATTTGTTGTACTAAAGAAAACAGGAGAGTATAGAGTAATAACCAATAAAAACAGGAAATAGCCAAAATTCTTCATCATAGGTTGATCGATCTCCTTTTTCTCATCTAAACTTAATTTCTTCAACCTTTGAGTTTTTATCCTAAATAAAAAGGTTAGAAAAACTTGGTTTGTCGCCAAGTCCAAATGGTGAAAGCCTTAGTTTTTCTTATACTATCATCCATAAAACTTTAAGCTTTCTGATAGTATAAAAAGACAACCCAAGATCTTTCACAAGTTCTTGGGTCGCCTTTTTTCTTAATTTTTAGTAACCAACATAAGAAGCTCCAATGATGATTAAAAGAATAAACAATACGACGATAAGAGCAAATCCTGCTCCGTATCCATAACCGCCTGCGCCGCCCATTATATCACCTCCAGAACCGTTTATATACTATATGTTATTATTACATTTAACGTTATGGGTAAATATCATGGTTAAGGTCTTAGTTTTTATTTCCTTTTTTCATTTCATTCGATAAACTATATCTATAAACTGTTTATGGAGGTCATGACCATGTGTGGGCGATTTTCATTAGCAACAGAACAATCGATTATAGAAGAACAATTTGATGTACTAATACAAGAAGAACTTTTGTATCGATACAATGTTGCTCCTTCACAAAATATTTTCGTGATTGGGTCAAATGGACAAAGTCGGACTGGAACATTTATGCGTTGGGGACTTGTTCCTCCTTGGTCAAAAGATGTAAAGATCGGATATAAAATGATAAATGCTCGCTCAGAAACGATTGATAAAAAAGTAAGTTTTAAAACACCTTTCATAAAAAAAAGATGCTTAATCATTAGTGATGGATTTTATGAATGGAAGAAGAGCGGAAAAGAAAAACAGCCCTTTCGATTCATTATGAAGGACCGAAAACCATTTGCTTTTGCAGGCTTATGGGAATGCTGGAAGCAAGGTGAACACCCCTTGTTCACTTGTACAATCCTAACAACAGAAGCTAATAAAATAACAGAAGATGTACATGATCGAATGCCGGTTATATTACCGTATGATTCCTATGCCACTTGGCTAGATCCAAATTTTCATCAAGTAGATCAATTAAAATCTTTACTCGTTCCTTATGACGAAGGGTTAATGGAAGTTTATCAAGTATCAAATCTTGTTAACTCACCTGCACATGATGTAAAAGAATGCTTAGAGCCTATTAATAGTATATAAAAGAAGTTATCCCTTACTTCACATGCTTTTGGCTAGGAAGACGGGATAACTTCTTTTATTTTTGGCTGTTTTCATTAAACTTTGATAAATGTTTTAAGACTCTTTTGTTTCTAACGGCTTTAATTTCGCCTCAATTTCTTTACGTTGCGATTCGAAGTAAGGAGGCAAGGCTAGGTTTTCGCCTAGATGTTCGAAGTCTTCATCTCCTTCAAACCCTGGTCCATCTGTTGCTAATTCAAAAAGAATTCCATTAGGTTCTCTAAAATATAATGAACGGAAATAATAGCGTTCAACAAATCCTGAGTTTGGTAAATGGCTATTATTTAGGAGCTCAACCCATTTTTTTAACTCTTCCTCATCTTCAACGCGAAACGCAACATGGTGGACACTTCCTCTTCCAGGTCGTTCTCGGTTTTGTTCAGAATCCTCTAGGATATGAACCTCAGCACCTGTTCCACCTTCACCTGTTTCAAAAACACGAACTTCTTTTTGATCTTCTTTTCTTGTATATCCCTGAATTTCCTTAAAGCCCATTAAATCAGTTAATACTCGAATTGTACGTTCAGGACGGGACACTGTAAGCACCACAGGTCCAAGTCCAACAATCCCATTTTTCGTAGGAACCGGACTTTTATCCCACGGTTTTCCTCCAGGAACTCCCTCATTTGTTTCATCAGAAACTAAAATAAGCCGTTGACCCTCTGGATCTCGAAATGAAAGTGTAGAGCGGCCAGATTCAATTTGGATATCACTATGATCCACTTTTAACTCCTCAAAACGTTTCTTCCAGTAGTCAAGAGCTTCATCGTTTTTGACACGAAGGGATGTCGCTGAAATACTATTTGTACCGGGATATGTCCGTCCAGCGCGAGGTATTTCAAAAAAGGTTAAATCTGTTCCGGGATTTCCACGCTCATCTGCATAAAATAAATGGTAAACTGATGTATCATCTTGATTCACTGTTTTCTTAACTAATCTTAGTCCTAACACCTTTGTATAAAATTGATAATTTGCTTTTGCATTTGCAGTAATGGCTGAGACATGATGAATCCCTTTTAAAGGTTTTATACTCATAAAGAACGTCCTTTCCATTCCAATTATCTTACATTTAAATATCTTGAATTCAAGATAAATTATAGATGATTTTTATCGGGATGTCAAGTTACGGACATTATAAATGACTATGTTTAAAAGGCTAACGAATAATCGCTAACCCTTATATATATTACTGTTGGATGAATTGTCTATTTTGCTGCTGGAATTGACGATAGTTAGGAATTTGTTGTTGAACATGGCTTTGAGTTTGTAATTGCTCATTTACCATGAATGCTCCGCCTGAGATTTCTTGTTGCATTTGATTACAAATGTTAAGGATTTGCTGACATTGCTGCAATGCTTGGTTATGACCTTGTAAGCTTTGTTGAATAACTTGTGTAGCTTGTTGTTCTTTTTGCATTAACTGCTGTAGCATTTGTACATTTTGTTGTTCCTGTTGTAGCATTTGCTTGTATAGCTGTGTACCTTGCTGTGTTTGCTGAATAAGTTGTTGAACGATTTGTCGACATTCATTAATTTGCTGCATAGCATGTTGTTGTGTGTGCATGTGTTTGTCCCCCGTATTTTAATATGTTTGTTGTTGGTTGCTATAAAGTGCATTTGGTTGGTAGCTGTTAATCATTGCATTTGTTGTAGCTTGGTCAAAAGTAGGCACTTGATAATATCCATTTTGATTCATATACATCCATGTTTCATACGCTTGGTCTGCACAATTTTTTGCACTTTGAATCATCATTTCTCTCAATTGGGAATCTGTCAGTTCTAATGAAGCATGCATTTTTACTACAGCCCCAGATTTGTGAGTACCTAGCATTAAAGATGCAACATCGCGGTCATTCAATTGGTTAACAGATGCATTAGGTGCTTCAGGCACACTATTCATTTTCATTCCGTACATTGGCGTAGTTTTAAATGTTGTTTGGACAGACTGAAGTTGACTTTGATTTGCTTTTTGCTGTAAAGCATTGACAAAAGTCGTATACTCATTCGTCATAAATGAAAGCTGATTTTGAAGAATATTTTTCAAATTTTGATCCTGACAATGCGGCTGTAGGAGCTGAAATTGGTTAATTCCATTGATCATACAACTTAGTACTTCGTGACATTCGATAATTTCATGAGCACCGATGTTGACTTGATTCATTTGGCTTTGCAAGGTAATACCCCCTCATATCATTTTTTTAAAGCCAAATTTAAAATCCCACTAACGTAATCGAATTATTCATTCATTTTTTCAGGTGATTATTAATTAATAAAATAAATAGTGTTTTTACGACCATTTATACAATGTAATAAGTATTGGTAAGGTTGATTTCCTTTTTTGAGATGCTCGAACCTATTCCTCTCCAATTACCCTAATCAGTTTTTTAGACTAAGTACTATTTTAAAATCAACAACTTTCGAAAAAAGCAAAATAAAAAAACCTAGAATAAGCTCCTAGGTTTTAAGAAAAATAATATTGAATTGTACCATTTGGTTTTAACATAATGGTTACTCTAGCATGATGTTGAAAATCTTTTGACAACGTAAAGTAAATACCATTCCATTCAAGTTTCCAATCTTTTGGAGCACATGCTTGCAAATGTAACATTTGATATTTATACATATTAAATTTGCGAGAAATCGAAAATTGTCCTTCGACTATCGCGTACCATAATTCTCTTAAATATATCTTTGCTTCAGTTGAAGCTTGAGATTCTGAAATCTGACTAACTGTAAGATAGTTCATATGTCCCCCTCACTCTCTTTCTACTAGATTAGATGAGAAAAGACAAAAAAACTAGATTAAAATGTTTCCAATCTTTATGCATGGCTTTTTACCGTGTCCTCTTGATCGCGATCCATCACCTTAATAGGCGATTTTTTATATCTTCCGATAATATTACTTGCTATAAAAATACATAAAATAGAAAATATGGCACTTACCCAGCCAACTAAAGCTAGCGCAAATAAGATAATCATAGAGTCACAAACAAATAATACAATCCCTCGATTAACCCCAAATTTTTTATCTATATATAATCCTAAAATATGGATACCACCTAATGATGATCCGTTGTTTAATACAAACGTCACACCAATTCCTATGAGAAGACCTGAGATGAGTGAAGCAAAAACCATATTGATTTCAATAACAGGTATTATTTGATCAAACCATTCACGAAGTAAGGAAATGCCTGTAATTGATAATAAGCTTGAAATCGTAAACCATTTTCCAAGCTCTCGAATGGACATAAAGAAAAAAGGAAGATTCACAATAAAAAAGAGTGTTCCCCAAGAGAAGGGAGATAGAAATGAGAAAATTGTTGATATACCAGCTGTACCACCAAATGTTAGGTGATGATCTGATAAAATTTTAATGCCTAATGAGGTTAAAACTAGTCCAATTAAAACAAAAACGAGTTTTTTTATAAAGTCCATATAAAGCCCCCGATCATTGTTATCCTATTATAACTTATCTTATCGAGATGAACGGGTCAATACGGATGGAATTATTCGGAATCTTATGTTTATTCAAATAGAAAAAAGGACTGCCCATGTTATAAAGCACTCCTCTTTCTTCCTAAAACATTATTCTACTTTTTCCGGTTCAGGATATTCAATCCCAAATGTTTCAACTGTGATTTCTTTTATTTTTTGTTCTTCTAGAGGCTTCTCTTTTTCGTCTGTCTCAACACTTACGATCTTATCAACTGCTTCCATTCCTTCAGTTACTTTCCCAAAAGCTGCATAATCCCCATCTAGATGAGTAGCATCAGCAACCATAATGAAAAACTGTGAACCAGCTGAATTTGGATCTTGAGAACGTG
>DASQMK010000512.1:0-4121 GCA_035645575.1 Metabacillus sp. | reverse complement strand
TGCAATATGAACCTGCCGTTATTGTATTTTGCTTCAAAAGAAACGGGTGATCGAAAGTATTATGATATTGCCCTAAATCATGCCGAACAAGCGGCTAAATATATTGTCAGGGAGGATTCGTCAACGTTCCATACATATTATATGGATACAGTGACAGGTGTACCATTATATGGAAAAACTGCACAAGGCTACTCAGATCAATCATGCTGGGCTCGAGGCCAGGCATGGGGTGTATATGGTTTTGTATTAAGCTATGTACATACCGGTGATAAAAAATTCCTTGATATTGCAGAAAGATTAGCAAACTATTTCTTAAATCGCCTCCCTGAAGATGTTATCTGTTATTGGGATTTAGATTTTACTGAAGGATATGAAGAACGCGACAGCTCAGCAGCTTCCATCATGGCTTGTGGATTACTAGAATTAAGCAAGCACTTGCCTGTTTCAAATGAATATAGAGAACAATATGAAAACGCAGCAGTAAAAATGATTAAATCACTTGCAGAGAACTATACGACTAAAAATGTAAATTCCAATGGTATTCTGTTACACGCTGTATACTCTAAGCCAGGTGGTAATGGTGTAGATGAGTGCTGTATCTGGGGAGATTACTATTATATGGAAGCTTTAATCCGAACAGCAATGAGCTGGAGAATGTACTGGTAAGCTAAAATCATCCCGTACAGCTTAAAGACCAGTATGATAAACGACATAGTATATAGCTACTATGTCGTTTATTACATTAAGCCTTTCTTTTCTTTATTCGACCTATTCCAAGTTGTTTTGCTTCAGCGCGTAAAGCTTTCAATAGGCTGATGGTCATCAAAGCGATAATGATTGAAAATGGTAAAGCAGCGATTATCATCATATTTTGTATTGCTTGAAGACCGCCAGAATATAGAAGCGCCAGTGCGATCGCAGAGAGTAAAATCCCCCATATGAATTTAACTTTATTACCAGGTGAGTGTGACCCGTTTGTCGTCATCATCCCCAACACATATGTACCTGAGTCAGCAGATGTAATGAAAAATGACCCAATAAGCACCATAGCAGTAATGGATGTTATGAGAGGAAATGGATAATTCGATAAAACGCCAAATAACGATTCTTCAGCAGATAGGCTTGATATTTGAGCAACACCACTATGTTCAAGCGAAATAGCCGAACCTCCGAAAGCTGAGAACCATAGAAAAACAACAATTGAAGGTACAAGTAGTACATAAAAAACAAATTCTCTAATACTTCTGCCTCTAGAAACTCGGGCAATAAAGATCCCTACAAATGGTGACCATGCAATCCACCAGGACCAATAAAAAATGGTCCATCCATTAATCCATTCACGAATGTCTCGATTTAAAGGTGCAATTCTAAAACTCATCTCTGGTAACGTTTGAATATATCCACCAATCGTATCAGTAAATAAATTTAGAATAAATAACGTTGGACCGAATATAAACATAAGCAAAAATAAAGCACCAGCTAAAAGCATATTCGCGTTGCTTAATATTTTTATTCCTTTCCCCAATCCAGACCATGCAGATATTAAAAATAGAACAGTAACAATAGCAATAATCAAAAATTGTATCCAAATGTTTGAAGGTATTTTAAATAGATAGGCCAAACCACCATTGATTTGAACAGCCCCAAATCCGAGTGAAGCTGCAACACCAAGAACAGTTGCCAATACAGCAAAGATATCAATAGCTTTTCCTGTTACACCGTTCACCTTATCACCGAAAATTGGCTGTAAAGTTGCACTTATTAAACTCACTTTCTTATGTCTAAAATGAAAGTATGCAATTGATAGAGCAACTATGGCATATATACTCCAAGCGTGAATTCCCCAATGAAAAAAAGTAAATCTAAGGGCATCCTTTATAGCTTGATCGGTACCAACTTCACCAGTAGGAGAACTAATTGCATAATGGCTAATTGGTTCTGACGTGCCATAAAAAACAAGTCCTATCCCCATTCCAGCACTAAATAACATAGCAATCCAAGTGGGGGTAGAAAATTCAGGCTTTTCATCTTGGTTTCCGAGCTTAATTTGCCCAACTGGTGAAATGAGTAAAAATAGACAGATCACAAGAACAATCGTAACTAGGATTAGATAATACCATCCAAATGCATCAGAAAAGAAATTTTGAATATTTGACGTGATCCGCTCTAATTGATTAGGAATTACAATCCCAGCAATAACGAGCAAAGAAAGGATACATATTGAAATGTAAAACACTATATAACGTTGTTTCATCACATTCCCTCCCACAGGTGTTAACGATATTTATTAGTATCTACTTTTTCACATATAAAATGTAAAAATAGCTAAATTTGAGCAAAAAAGCTCAGTAGGTGGAATGGAGATCTTTTAGATCAATTACTTTACTATTGTTTATTTAAGAGTATGGGTTCGACTCTGACTACCGATATCGAATCCGTTATTAGAAGGGACCCTCTATAATTTTGAGGGAATCTCTTCTATTTTTAGATCATTTTAGCAAAACAATTAAATTTAACTTGCTACCCTGAAATAAATAAAGAATAAAAACTTAAAAAAACGTATTGAAAAATCTGACTATTCAGTTACAATAAGGATATAAGTTTTAAATAAAAAACTCAGTTTATTATAATAAACCAAATGAAGCAACCATCTAACATCAGAGGTGATAACAGTTATGAAAGAAAAATACTGGGTTCCAGCAATAGAACGAGCAGATTTGGTATTAAAAGAAATTAGTAAAAAGCCTCATCAGCTCCGATTAATTGATTTATCAAAAAAATTGGAGCTTAACAAAAGCTCTCTTTTCTCTTTGTTAAACACATTGGAATATTTAGGGTGGATCGTGAAGGATGGGGGAGATAAATATTCTTTAGGTCCTTCAATTGGGGCGTTTAGTTCAGCATACCTAAGCCAGTTTAATCTTTTACAATCCTTTCATAAAGAAGCGGAATTGTCTGTTGCGAAGGTGAACGAACATATTCAATTAGGTGTCCTTCAAAAAGAAAACGTCGTTTATTTAGGAAAAGTAGAAGGAGATTCAGGTGTCCGGCTAGTCACAGATCCAGGTATGCAATTTCCGGCATATGCTTCTTCAATTGGGAAGATCCAATTAATTCAGCATACAAAGCAGGAGTTAGAAAAAATTTTTCCTCCGGGAGAATGGGAGAAAAAGACACCGTATACGACCTCTAACCTTGATGAGCTCTTTGAAAAAGTTCAACAAGCAAAACAAAATGGATATGCGATTGAAAATCAAGAAGCAGCATTAGGTTTTCATTGTGTAGCAGCACCTATTTATAGTCATGAAAATAAAATTATCGCTGGTGTAAGTTTTTCAATGACGACAAGCAGTTGGGAAGTTAAAAAAGAGGAAGCAAAAAAGGAAATTATTCAATTAGCTAATCGATTATCTCAACTTGCGGGTTATACAGGTGAAAGTAAACAGATGATGGAATAATGCAGATGTCTGCTGCTTCCATTTTCAATAAAATTAAAGCGCATTCATTCTATTAATCTATGAGGAGGAGTTATTAACGATGCAAACTTTATCTAAAGAAATAACGTATAAAAACTTTATTAATAACAATTGGGTGGATTCTTCTTCACAAGAAACGGTGAAAAGTATAAGCCCGATGAATAAAGAGCAAGTCGTCGGGCTTATTCAAAACTCTACTAAGGAGGATTTGGAGAAAGCTGTAAGCGCTGCTGATCAAGCCAAAAAGCTATGGAGAAAACTAGGTCAGGCTCAAAGGGGTCAATATTTATATAAAGTAGCAGATATTCTAGAAAAAAACCTCGATGATATCGCTGAGACGATGACAAAGGAAATGGGAAAAACACTGCCGGAAGCAAAGGGGGAAACAGCACGTGGTGTAGCCATTCTTCGGTATTATGCTGGGGAAGGTATGAGAAAAAATGGAGATGTGATTCCTTCATCAGATAAGGATGCATTAATGTTTACGAAGCGAACTCCACTTGGCGTAGTAGGGGTGATCACACCTTGGAACTTCCCTGTTGCGATTCCTATTTGGAAAATTGCTCCTGCGCTTGTTTACGGTAATACCGTTGTCTTTAAGCCGGCAACCGAAGCAGCTGTCACAGCAGCGAAAGTCATTGACTG
>DASQMK010000511.1:0-9860 GCA_035645575.1 Metabacillus sp. | reverse complement strand
ATTTATCTGACTTTATCAGATAAAGGAACAGAGCTGTTTAGAAAGACTGAAGAAAAAATTCATACACTTGTTGAATCCATTATCACGAGTTTAGAAGAAACGGAAATTGTTTCTTTTATTGAAACGTATGAAAAATTAAATACACAACTGGATAATCTGAAAGACTGTAAAATGGAGGAATAATTGTGGGGAAAATTGTTAAAGGAAAGTGGTTCGTTATTCTTGGGTGGATTGCAGTTGTTGTTGGGCTGTTTTTAGTAGCCCCTAACATGGGTGACCTTGTTAGTGAGAAGGGCCAAATATGTTCATATTCTAGGATTTTCGGGAATTAGTTGGGCAGTACCTTTCTTTGCATTTGTTATTCTTGTTGCATTAGGCGTAGATTATAGTATTTTCTTAATTGATCGTTTTAATGAATACAAAGATTTATCTGTAGGTCAAGCGATGCTAGTAGCAATGAAGAAAATGGGAACAGTCATTATTTCAGCTGTTATTATTTTGGGTGGTACATTCGCAGCAATGATCCCATCTGGAATGCTCTCACTTATTCAAATTGCAGCAATCATCTTAACAGGGGTGTTCTTATATGCCTTAATTGTGCTTCCGTTATTTATACCCGTAATGGTGAAAACCTTCGGTGCAGCAAACTGGTGGCCGTTTAAACGAACATAATAAGATCGACAATGTTTAGGCTTTTTCCCCCTCGTAACGTAAAAAATATGTAGGATTTTATCGAACATTTGTGTATAAAAGGTTATCCAGTTCCTTGATTTAAACAAAATTAAGTGTTAGAATTGAGTTAATTATTTTTGTTCGGATAAGGCTGAGAGATGGAAGTGGCTTTAAAAAGTTTTTTCCTCTTGATGAATCGTTGTCTAGCAAGAATAGTAATATAAAGTGGACGTTAGATTCCACACAGGAGGAAAAACAATGCTACAAGGTAAAGTAAAATGGTTTAATTCAGAAAAAGGTTTCGGTTTCATCGAAGTAGAAGGTCAAGACGATGTATTCGTACACTTCTCTGCTATCCAAGGTGATGGTTTCAAAACTTTAGAAGAAGGTCAAACAGTGACTTTCGAAGTAGAACAAGGTGCTCGTGGACCACAAGCTGCTAACGTTCAAAAATAAGGATAACGCTGCAAAAGCAGCTCTATAAAAAGACCCCATTTAGGGGTCTTTTTTATTGCTTAGGAAATTATAAAATGCTTGAACTGTGGATAACTACTTCGACATCCAGCTTCCGAAGCATAGGATGTGCAAGTGCAGTCTTGGAGATTGACGTCGCGTTTTTTGACTGCCAGCGCCTAGCCCCTCGAGGTCATAAGCCAATTTGGAATTGAAGGCAAAGAACGCCTTCTATTCCAAATCGTCTTATATGCCCTAGGCTGATCAGGCCCTTGCGCTTTTGTTCTTATGGTCAGAGTAGATTTTTACAATTTCCCATAATTCATACATATTTATCCCATACTTCTTATTTATAGTAATCTATAGAGAAAGAGTATAACTATAAACAAGTTGAGGAGTAATTGGATGATTGAAAAAGTATTTGCAAGTAAAAAAACATTAGCTATTTTAGCAGTCCTAGCAGTGGTTGCTATTGCTGTTTTTATTTTTCTATTAACTCGAAGTGAGGTTGTCGCTAAGGTTGGAAGTGAATCACTAACAAAAGACGATCTATATACATTTTTTGTGGAGCAAAATGGTGAAGCGGCATTAGATACACTTATTACAAAAAACTTAATTAATCAAGAAGTAGAAAAAGAAAATATCACTGTCACAAGTGAGGAAATAGATGCTGAACTACAGGAGTTAATTGACTCTTATGGCGGGGAAGAAACCTTTGAACAACAGCTAACAGCAAGCGGGCTAACGCAGGCGGATATAAAGGAAGATATCGAAGTGAATCTTCAAATAGAAAAAATTCTAGAGCCGCAAATTGAGATTACTGAAGAAGAAATGCAAACATATTTTGATGAAAACAAAGATTCTTTTGTCCAAACGAAGCAAATAAAGGCAAGTCATATCTTAGTCGAAGATGAAAAGACAGCAAAAGAAGTAAAAGAAAAGCTAGATAATGGTGAAGATTTTGCTGAGTTGGCTAAAGAATATTCAACAGATCCAGGGTCTGCTGAATCAGGTGGAGATTTAGGATTTTTCGGTGAGGGAAGTATGGTAGCTGAATTTGAAGAAGCAGCTTTTTCAATGAAAGTTGATGAAATAAGTGATCCAGTGAAAACAGAACATGGTTATCATATTATTAAAGTAACAGATATTCAAGAAGCTGCTGAAGCTAACTTTGAGAAAAGTAAAGAAGAAATAAAGGGAATTCTACTAGATGAAAAGATGGCAACCGAATACCCAACATGGTTAGATGAGAAAAAAGAAGAATATAACGTTAAGAACTATTTAACGAAAGAATAAAAAAGAGTCCATGCGACTCTTTTTTATTATCAACAGAAAATTTATAAAATCGAAAAGGAAAATGGTATTCTATAATAAGAAGTCTGAATTTTCTTGTTTTTAAAACAGAGGGGAGTTTAATCATGACAAATCATACTTTAGAAAAAGGCTATTTTGGAGAATTTGGTGGTAGCTTTGTTCCGGAGGATTTAAAGAATGTATTAACAATACTTGATGAAAACTTTGAAAAGTACAAGAATGACCCTGAATTTATAGATGAATTTCATTACTATATGAAAGAATATATTGGTAGAGAAAATCCGCTAACTTATGCTGAAAATTTAACAAAACAAGCTGGTGGAGCAAAAATATATTTAAAACGTGAAGATTTAAACCATACAGGAGCACATAAAATCAACAATGCAATTGGACAAATATTATTGGCAAAGCGGATGGGAGCAACTAGAATTATTGCAGAAACAGGTGCTGGACAGCATGGTGTAGCCACAGCAACTGCTTGTGCAATTGTCGGTGGAATGGACTGCACGATTTACATGGGAAAATTAGATACAGAAAGACAAGCATTAAATGTATTTCGTATGGAGCTTTTAGGTGCAAAGGTAGTTTCCGTTGATAAAGGGCAAGGAAGATTAAAAGATGCGGTAGATGAAGCATTAAATGATTTAGTTCAAAACTACGAAAATACTTTCTATCTTTTAGGTTCTGCTGTTGGTCCGCACCCTTTCCCAACAATGGTCAAGCACTTCCAATCGATCATTAGTGAAGAATCGAAGAGACAAATTTTAGAGAAGGAAGGTAAGCTTCCTGCTGCAGTGGTAGCCTGTGCGGGTGGTGGAAGTAATGCGATTGGGGCTTTTGCTCATTATATCGATGAGGAGTCGGTTCGCTTAGTTGGAGTGGAGCCTGCCGAAGCTCCTTCGTTAACAGAAGGCACACCTGCTATTATTCATGGTTTTAAATGCTTAACATTGCTTGACGAAAATGGAGAACCAAAGCCAACGTATTCGATCGCTGCAGGACTAGATTATCCGGGAATTGGACCAGAACATAGCTATTTGAAAACATCAAACAGAGCTGAGTATGTAACTGTAACAGGGCAGGAAGCATTAGGAGCTTTCCAGTTTTTGTCAAAAGTTGAAGGGATTATTCCAGCTCTTGAAAGCTCACATGCAATTGCTTATGCAATGAAGCTGGCACAACAACTTAGAACAGAAGACTCAATCATTGTAAATCTCTCTGGACGTGGAGACAAGGATGTGGAACAGGTCTACAAAATGTTGCAAGATCAAAAATAAAAATATTTATAGTAAGGGACTCTTAAAATTGAGTCCTTTTCTTTTTGAGCGTCTTATTCTCCTTTATCTGGATCAATCGTCTCCATTCCACCTGGAGGTTGATGATTGAAAGCAAACGCTGTCACATCAATGATGTTTAAAAATAGTACTAATATAATGATTTGAAATTAGAAGTTTTCATGATTATATAAAAAGTGAACGTCTATGAGTTGACGTTCACTTTAATTAATTGTTTTTAGAAGATTGCGGAATTAATTCATCCCCACTGCGCTCCCCATTTTTTCATTTCTATTATCATGCTATGAAGGGAATGGCCTTTTTCGGTCAAAGTATATTCGACTGTAACAGGTACTGTTGCGAATGTTTGTCTTGTTAAGACCTGATGACTTTCTAAGTGACGAAGAGTATCTGTTAATGCTTTTGGACTAATTTTAGGAATTGCTTTCTGTAATTCACCAAATCTTTTTGTACCATCAAAAAGCTGTTTAATGACTAGAAAAGACCATTTCCCACCAATAATATTTAGCGCTTTTTCAATTGAACATTCGATATGTAATTCATTTACTTTCTCCATAGTCTCCCCCTTGTAGTTACTATAAAAAGTATAGTAGATTACTTGTTTTTAATTATATCAAGAAAATTTCAGTACTTGTACACAATTTTCTAAATATTTATAATGTACAAATGTAAGCTGTTTCTAGTTTTGATTATTTTACAAAGGGGCTGGGTTGAATTGAAATATAGACGTTTAGGAAGATCAGGGCTTAAAGTAAGTGAAGTTAGTTTGGGAAGCTGGCTTACATATGGGGCTTCAACTGAAAAGGAAAAGGCTATTAAAACAATTGAAACAGCGTATGATTTAGGAATTAATTCCTTTGATACAGCGAATGTTTATGCAACAGGGGAATCCGAAAAGGTGGTGGGAGAAGCTTTAAGTCAATATCGTCGTGATTCTTATGTGTTAGCTACAAAGGTATTTTGGCCAATGGGGGATGGACCAAATGATCGAGGTCTTTCGAGAAAGCATGTTTTTGAGCAACTCCATGCAAGTTTAAAAAGGTTAAATACTGACTATGTCGATATTTATTATTGCCACCGTTATGATCCGGAAACACCTGTTGATGAAACATTAAGAACAATCGATGACTTGGTACGTCAAGGGAAAATTCTGTATGCTGGTGTGAGTGAGTGGACAGCGCAGCAAATTCAAGAAGCGATTGGAACAGCTGATAAGTACTTATTGGATCGCATTGTCGTTAACCAGCCAAATTATAATATGTTCCATCGTTATATTGAAAATGAAGTTCTTCCAGTTAGTGAGCAGCATGGAATTAGCCAAATTGTTTTCTCCCCATTAGCACAAGGTGTATTAACAGGGAAATATAGTTTAAGTAATCGTGCTCCTGAAGGAAGTCGTGCAACAGATCCGAATTCCAACATGTATATGAATCAATTTTTAACAGATGAAGTGTTAACAAAGGTTGAAAAATTAGGTGGGATTGCGAGGGAATTAGATATTAGCTTGTCACAATTAGCTATAGCATGGATTCTTCGACTACCAGGAATTGCAAGCACCTTAGTTGGTGCAACTAGACCCGAGCAAATCGTAGAAAATGCAAAAGGCTCTGATGTGACATTATCAAATGATGTTCTTTCACAAATCGAAGAAATACTAAAATAAGGATATGAATACATGAAAAAAGTCGTTGTAACAGGTGGAAGTGGACTGCTTGGATCTTCAGTTATTAAGGAATTTCTTGATAACGGATATGAAGTAGTGAATGCAGATATCAAACATCCAATTGATCCTATTTGTAAAACCATTATGACTGATTTACAAAACTTAGGTGAAGTGTATGGGGTATTGGCTGGAGCAGATGCTGTTGTTCATTTAGCAGCCATTCCTGTCGCTTACTCACATCCAAACGAAGTAACGTTCAAAAACAATGTCATGTCTAACTATAATGTGTTAGAAGCAGCAGGAACATTAGGGATAAAAAAAGCGGTTATATCCTCAAGTGAGTCTTTATATGGTTTGGTGTTTCCATTAAAGGAGCTATCACCGCAATATGCTCCGCTAGATGAAGACCATCCTCAATTACCAGAGGATAGCTATGGATTATCCAAAATTGTGAATGAACAAACAGCAGACATGATTCATCGGAGAACAGGCATCCAAGTCGTATCAATGCGACTTGGGAATATCATTGCCCCGAATATGTATAAAAACTTTCCTAGTTTTATTCATGATCCTGAACAAAGAAAGGTCATAATGTGGAGTTATATTGATGCAAGAGATGCAGCAGTCGCTTTCCGGCTAGCAGTTGAAACAAATGGGTTAGGTTCTGTTGCCCTAAATATAGCTGCAGATGAAACGAGCATGAATATCGAGAGTCAATACTTGATGGAAACGATATATCCTAATGCAGAAATTAGAAAGCCATTAGAAGGCTATGGAACATTGCTTTCTAATGAAAAGGCAAAGAAACTATTAAATTGGCAGCCAATGCATAGGTGGAGAGACTATGTAGAGGTTGAGAGATAGCAATAATGTTGGCCTGGCGGAATATTGCCAGGCCTATTTAGTTGAATATTTTCACAAAAAATGTCGAATGATAGATTTTATGTTAAAGTTGATAGATTTAGCCTTAAAGTTGAAAAATTATAGGTCAAAGTTGATAGATTTTTCTTCAAAGTTGATAGATTCCCACCCTTGTCCAAATATGTAACCCATATATGCTGAAAAATTCCTTAAAAAACAATTTGCTATCCTCTTTCATTGTATATTAAACTGTGTATGGACAATTTGTAGTGATACACAACGCTGCATAAAGAGAGGAATCGATGAATGCTACACGAATTTTCAATAAACGTACCGTATAAAGAAATACATGAAGTGACAGATTTACTTAATGCTGCTGGTATTTACAACTTATATTATGAATCACCTATTGAAATCATTAAGGTGCAAAATGGTTATGGATATGAAGAGAAAGAAGATCAGCTTGTAGAGCTGAAAATTTATGCAAGCGATCAGGAAGAAGGTCATCTACCTGATGCATACTACCCGCTATTAGAAGCAACTCTTTCGATATCCAGAGACGATATTACATATAAAACATACGATGAAACAAATTGGGAGCAATCTTATGAATTTGAGGACATTGATTTAGGAAATGGCTGGGTCATTAAGTACCCTAACTCTGAAAAGCAATACGAGGACAAACATGTACTGAAATTTGATCCGCTTGCAGCCTTTGGTACAGGCTTACATGAAACAACACAAGGTTGCTTGCGAATGATTCTTAATAGAGACCTTACAGGAAAAACAGTTCTGGATCTTGGAACTGGCTCAGGTATGCTAGCAATTGCGGCATCATTAAGAGGAGCAGAGAAAGTTGTCGCAGTTGATTATGAAGAGGTCGAACGTGAACTTTATCATAATGCTGAGCTAAATAACTTAACAAACGATCTTCAGGTTGTACAAGCAGATTTAATTACTGGAGATTACAAAATCAATGAAAAATATGATTTGATTTTAATTAATATTGGTGCAAACGAAACGATGAGTATTATTGAAAGACATAATCTTTTAACATACAGCGATGATTTCTTTATCTCAGGATTAGTGGAATGGCATATAGATGACTTAATCAATAAATTTGCTCATGAAGGTTTTTCTATTAATGAAAAGTCAC
The DNA here is from genome assembly GCA_035645575.1 of Metabacillus sp. Classification (GTDB taxonomy): domain Bacteria; phylum Bacillota; class Bacilli; order Bacillales; family Bacillaceae; genus Metabacillus. Next base: position 2,446 of record DASQMK010000511.1, on the reverse strand, counting down.
AAGCAAATGAATGGGTCTCAATCCATTTTACACGTAAATAAGTTTGAGAAGAGCTCTTTTCATAGTTGGATTTATGTAATAGAATAAATACTCGAATAAAAAAGAGTATTGAGGTGTGTTTGTGAAAGAAAAATTAGAAGAGTCATTAGTGCAAAGTCTTAGTTTCTTACCACCAGAGCTTGTGGTGATCATTGTGTCAGCATTACCAATTTTGGAATTAAGAGGCGGGTTACCGTTAGCGTATCTTCATTATAGTTTTTCGTTAGGAAAGTCATCACTATTAAGTATCATTGGTAATCTATTGCCAATCATTCCTGTGCTGATTCTATTTCAGCCTATCAGTAACTTATTGATGAAACTCAAACCATATAAACGTATGTATGACTGGCTGTACCAACGTACATTAAAGAAAAGTTCAAATGTTGAGAAGTATGGGGCAGTGGGATTAATGCTGTTTACGGCATTACCTTTACCAACAACAGGAGCTTATAGTGCTTGTGTAGCTGCAATCATATTTGGCATTCGCTTTCGATATGCATTTCTTTCAATTGCAGCAGGGGTATTAGTTGCAGCTATAATTGTAAGTGTTGGGTTGGCATCATTTTCCCTTTTTTAATTTTTTCATAAATCCTAGTTAAATAAACCATAGTAATTATGATATGATAGAGTATATTTCAATGTGTAAAGGAGTTAATTATGGAAAAAGTACTTGTTTTTGGTCACAAAAATCCTGATACAGATACAATCTGTTCTGCGATTGCGTATGCTGAATTAAAAAATAAAATCGGTCAAAATGCTGAACCTGTTCGTTTAGGTGAAGTAAGTGGTGAAACTCAATATGCACTTGATTTCTTCAAAAAAGACGCACCACGTTTAGTAGAAAAAGTAGCAGTCGAAGCTAGCGGAGTCATTTTAGTTGACCATAATGAACGTCAACAAAGTGCTGACGATATCGATCAGGTTCGTGTACTTGAGGTAATCGACCATCACCGAATTGCAAATTTTGAAACAAGTGATCCTTTGTACTACCGTGCTGAGCCAGTAGGTTGTACGGCAACTATTCTTAACAAGCTATACAAAGAACATGGAGTAGAAATTGAAAAAGAAACGGCTGGATTAATGCTTTCAGCTATTATCTCTGATTCATTACTTTTCAAATCTCCTACATGCACTCAAGAAGACATCGATGCAGCAGAAGAATTAGCAAAAATCGCTGGTGTTGACGCTAATGCTTACGGATTAGACATGCTAAAAGCTGGGGCTGATTTAAGTGATAAATCAGTTGAGCAATTAATCTCTTTAGATGCAAAAGAATTCCAAATGGGTTCTAGCAAAGTTGAAATCGCTCAAGTTAATGCAGTTGATACAAACGACGTACTTGTACATAAAGCTGAGATTGAAGCAGCTCTTAATAACGTTGTTTCCGAAAAAGGTTTGGATCTGTTCTTATTTGTTGTAACTGATATCTTAACAAATGATTCAGTAGCTGTTGCAATCGGCCAACAAGCAAGTAAAGTTGAGCAAGCATTCAATGTAACTCTTGACAACAATCTAGCAACATTAAAAGGTGTTGTATCTCGTAAAAAACAAATTGTACCTGTTTTAACAGAAGCATTCACTAAATAATAAAAATAGGCCATATTCCAATGCACTCGGAATGTGGCTTTTTATATGTTTATCGATCATAATATAAGAAAAAGAGCAGTAGGAGAACAAAATGGCTAATCCTAAATATGTAAAAAATTTTCAGGAGGACGATCAATTAAGAAAGAGCTTCAATGATTTAGCTGCTTTAACATTTGGCATCAACTTTGAACGTTGGTATGAAAAGGGTTACTGGACAGAAAGGTATGAGCCACACTCCTACATGATTGATGGAAAAGTGATTGCAAATGTATCTGTAAATAAGTTGGATCTTATCTTGAATAATCGTCGAAAAAAAGCAATACAAATTGGAACAGTCATGACACATCCAGATTATCGATACAGAGGCCTTTCAAAACAGCTTATGAACAAAGTCATGAAAGAATATGAGACTCATATTGATGTATTTTACCTTTATGCTAATAATACAGTGTTAGATTATTACCCTAAATTTGGATTTCAAAAGGTCAATGAGCATATTTTTTCAATGCCCTACCAAGGTATAAACGACAATCAACACTTGATCCACCTAAACGGAGAAAATGATAAAGATCTTGCTTTTATCTATGATTTTGCAAAAAAGAGACAACCAAATTCTACTCATTTTTCAACAATTCATACTGAGGAATTGCTTATGTTTTATAGTATATATGTTTATCCTCAGTCCATTGTTTACCTTGAAGAAGAGAGTGTGATTGTCTTTTATCAAATTGAAGGTGACACGCTACATATAATCGATGTTATTAGCCATGACGGGGTGAATATCCATTCCATTTTAGCTAAACTCGCAAATAAGAGAATA
>DASQMK010000510.1:0-2107 GCA_035645575.1 Metabacillus sp. | reverse complement strand
AGGTTGCTATGTTTGTTGCACCGTTGCTGGTTTTGATCTCACTTTTCTTTACTGAAAAAATGCCGCTCGTTTTCACATTGCCTGAGTTAATTTCAATGGCTACTGCTGTTCTTTTAACGATTTCGATTACAAATGATGGGGATACAAACTGGTTTGAAGGGGCAACCTTATTAGCTGCTTATATTATTATGGGAATCGGCTTTTATCTGCTGCCAGGGTGAATTATACAAAAACTTGGCTATAACCATGAAATTCTTAAAGAATAAAAAAGGGACTCTGTGTATTCAATACACAGAGTCCTATAGTTTGTGTAGGACGAAACAGATAACTAGAGAAATTGGTAACGCTTGCAAAAAGCATCGAAAATTTACTGGACACTTTTCGTATGAATTAATGATACTACATTCGTGCAAATTTGTAAATCTTCTGTTTATTTATTTTTTAAATTGTTTTAAAGTTAAGGTTGTCCTCATATTGTATAGCATCTCGTTAGGAAAGGAACAAAAGAATGAAAATTAGAGTCATATTTTATTTAATAGGTTTGTTTTTTATGGGACTAGGCGTAACGTTAACAATAAAAGCAAATTTAGGAGCAGGAGCATGGGATGCACTGAATGTAGGTCTATCTAATGCGATAGGGTTAACGGTAGGAAGCTGGGTCTTTATTATCGGTGTGTTATTGATCTTTATTAATGCATTTATTACGAAAGGAAAACCAAAATTTTTAGCGGTTATTACCATCCTGCTAATCGGTTTTTTTGTGGACTTTTGGTTGTTGGTTGTTTTTAAAAACATGTATCTTGAGGGACGATTTGAACAAGTGATTTCATTGTTATTTGGTATCTTTTTTATCGCTCTTGGGGTTTCTATGTATTTGCAAACGAAGTTCCCTGCGAATCCTATTGATCAATTAATGATCTCCTTGCATGAAAGGTTTTCTCTTAATTTCATGGTTGCGAAAACAATAGGTGAAGTCGTTGCTTTATGCTTAGCATTTATTTTTCAAGGACCAATTGGATTAGGTACTATCATAATTACATTTTTAATTGGACCAATTATTCAATTGTTCACAAAACCTGTTGCAGCGCGCTATGACATGCTATTGAAGAGATAGAATTCCATTGCAATAACTTCCAACCTTAGAATCGGATTTTTTGGATAAACAGCAGAACACTTGAAAACAATAAGAATAAGCATGTTGAAGGGAGTAAAGACAATGAAAAAAAGATTGCTCGTTTCTTTAGTTTTGCTTTTATCTTTTAGTTTTTCAAGTGCTGTTTTAGCAGAAGGAAAAACCCAAAAACCAAAAATTCCTGGCTCTGTTATGGAAATATCAAAGGAAAACACGTATCCAAACCCGACTCAAGACTTACCATACTTACAGCCGAGTGAATTGACTCAGCAGCTTATTGATACAGCTGAGGTTCCAATTGAAAACCCTGATTTAATACGTATTTTAAACGAATCAACGATTTCCGATGCACCATTGGCTTTTGGTTATCGGGCTACCATTTATTTGGGAGAATGGGCTTTAAATTATGAGTCAACTGAAACTGCGACAAATTGGGAGTATCAAAAAATAAATACAAATTACCAAGATAATCGTGGTGGAAAATCACCAACCCAATTACACTATCGCCAAGAAGCACAAAAGTCTGTTAAAGGCGGTTTAACAGCAAAGGTTCCTGAAGCAGAACATGTTAAGAAAATGATGCTGCTAAAGGCAATGAAGAAAACAAATTTACCACTGTCCTTTGAAACAATTATCGGAGCAGGGACGAAAAAAGACCAAATATATAATGTCCCACCAAAGAAATTAGGCTATTTATATGCTTATGCACCAGCTGTAAATGAAAAAGGAAAAGTTACGTACGGTGAAGTTTACTTAGTATTAAAAGGGAATAAGAGAAGTATTGTCGTGAAGAATATCACTTCACAAGGAATTGGTGCGTGGATTCCACTACAAGACCATGCTTCATTTGGATTTGTAACATCTGATCAACCTAGATAATGGAATAAAAAAAGAGCCTTCCAAGTTATGAATTGGAAAGCTCTTTTTCGTTTTTATTCACGAGAACTCGCTCTTCAGCAAGATTAATCTTAGCCT
>DASQMK010000509.1:0-11590 GCA_035645575.1 Metabacillus sp. | reverse complement strand
TCGACACAACCAGGAAGAGATCTTGCCCGGTTTCATGCTAAAGCGAGATTATATCCTTATCTAGTCACAAAAACTCAACGTATCGGTCAGTGGAAGGTGTTATGGGAGAAACGGTTAGACCAACTTGAAATGTTTTGGCGAGGAAAAGTCCAAACACAACCACTTACTCCATTTGAAAAAATGTTTGTGGAATCTTTTCCTTATTATCTAGGCTTAGCAGAAAATGCGATTCAATATTTAGTCGACACAGAACTTGATGAAGAGCCACATCCAATTGATTCAGGAACCATCTGCCATCAAAGGTTTCATTCAACAACATGGAATCCTTCAATGATGATAAAATCCCCAGTTGATTGGGTATTTGACCACGGTAGTCGTGACCTAGCTGAGTATATGAGACATCTATATTTTGAAAAACAAGAGCAGTTAAAGCTGGAAGGTTTTCAATTTCTAGAAGAGTATGACAGAACAACCCCCTTATCTCCTTTTTCTTGGCGATTAATTTATAGTCGATTATTGTTTCCTATTCACTATTTTGAATGTGTTGAAGAATACTATTTATCATCTGAAGATGTAAAACCATTATTTGAAGAAAAATTGAGCCTTATTATGAAAGATTCTGGGAAGTATGAAGCTTTTTTAAGAGCGTATGCCAGCATGTTATCTATGAAGACGAAAAGAATATTGCTTCCGAATATTGAGTGGCTAACAGCAACATAAAAGATTAGTTATTGAAGAATCCAACCAAGGTTGATTTGGTGGGATTCTTTTTATGCTTAAAAACCATTATCTAACAGCTTATGTTAAAATATAGATAGCTTTACAATAATATAAGAGGTGAAAAAATGACAAGACCATACATTTTTATTACGAGAAAATGTTCAGAAGAACAGCTAAAGCCATTATATGAAATTGCTGATGTTGAAATGTGGCCAGAAGAGGAAACACCTTGTCCACGAGAGATCTTACTTGAAAAGGCTGAAAAGGCAGATGGTTTATTAACAATGCTATCAGATTCTATTAACAAGGAATTACTAGACAAAGCAAAACAGCTAAAGGTTGTAGCAAATCTAGCAGTGGGATTTGATAACATAGATGTTCAATATGCGAACGCAAAAGGGATTGTTGTGTGTAATACCCCCGATATCTTAACTGACACAACAGCTGATTTAACATTTGGTTTATTACTTGCTACAGCACGACGATTAATAGAAGCATCTGATTTTGTTAAACAAAATCAATGGAAAAGCTGGGGGCCACTTCTGCTAGCGGGACATGATGTTCATCATAAAACAATTGGAATTGTTGGAATGGGAAAAATAGGACAGGCTGTTGCGAAACGTGCTACAGGGTTTGAAATGAAGATTCTTTATCATAATCGTTCAAGGAAAGAAGAGGCAGAAACGACATTAGGTGCAATTTACAGTCCATTTGATGAATTACTTGCAGCTTCGGACTTTATTGTCTGCTTAGCCCCTTTAACTAAAGAAACAAAGGAACTTTTTAATAAAGATGCATTTAAAAAAATGAAAGACTCAGCTATTTTTATTAATGCGAGTCGAGGTGCGGTTGTGAATGAAGATGATCTTTATGATGCACTTGTGAATGGTGAAATTGCCGGAGCAGGCCTTGATGTCTTCTTGAAAGAGCCGATTGGAGCCGATCATCCTCTTATTGGATTACATAATGTTGTTGCACTCCCGCATATCGGAAGTGCGAGCTATGAAACTAGGTACTCCATGATGAATCTTTGTGCAGTCAATATAACAGCTGTTTTAAACGGCGATGAACCAAAAACAAAGGTTATTGTTTAATAAAAAAGCCATCATTTGAATCATTTTTCGTCATGAAAACGTTTTAATTTAAAAAACTGAAAATTCACCCTTGTAAAACAGTTCTAAGCATTTTATAATGACAAGTATATTATTAGTGTCTTTTATGAGAGTACAGTTGTGCTTTAGAGATATACAAGAAGGAGTGGAGAAGTGTGGAGGCAATTCATGTTGGACTTTTAGGTCTTGGTACGGTTGGTAGTGGTGTTGTTAAAATTATCGAAGACCATCAAGATAAACTTATGCATCAAGTAGGATGTCCTGTGAAAGTGAAGAAAGTTGTTGTTAAAAATTTAGATAAGGACCGTCAAGTTCATATCGATAAAGAAATTCTTTCAACAAATGTGGAGGATGTTATTTCAAATCCGGATATAGATGTAGTTATTGAAGTAATGGGTGGCGTGGAAGAAACACGTAAGCATTTAATTGAAGCATTAAAAGCGAAAAAACATGTTGTAACGGCAAACAAAGATTTAATGGCTGTGTACGGAACAGAATTATTATCGATTGCAACAGAGAACGGCTGTGACCTGTTTTATGAAGCGAGTGTTGCAGGCGGAATTCCAATTTTACGTAGTTTAGTAGATGGATTAGCATCTGACCGAATTACAAAAATGATGGGAATTGTGAACGGAACAACTAACTTTATCTTAACTAAAATGTCCAAATTCGGAAGCGCATATGATGAGGTCCTAAAAGAAGCACAGGATTTAGGTTATGCTGAAGCAGACCCTACATCAGATGTAGAAGGCTTAGATGCGGCAAGAAAAATGGCCATCCTAGCAAGACTTGGTTTCTCTATGCATGTTGATTTAGAAGATGTCAATGTAAAAGGGATTTCAAGTGTAACAGATGACGATATTAGCTATAGTAAACGTCTTGGCTATACAATGAAACTTATCGGAATCGCTGAGCGTGAGAATGGAAAAATAGAGGTATCTGTTGAACCAACATTATTACCTGAAACTCATCCGTTAGCATCAGTAAATGATGAGTACAATGCTGTGTATGTGTATGGTGAAGCTGTTGGTGAAACAATGTTTTATGGTCCTGGAGCAGGAAGTCTGCCAACTGCAACGGCTGTTGTATCTGATTTAGTTGGTGTTATGAAAAACATGAGACTTGATGTAAATGGACGAAGTGCAGTAGCACCTCAATTTGAAAAACAATTAAAAAGCCCTGAGCATATTTACGCTCAACACTTTTTAAGAATTAGTGCAAAAGACCAAGTTGGAGCTTTTTCAAATATTACCTCACTATTCTCTGAGAGAGGTGTTAGCTTTGAGAAGATCCTACAGTTACCAATTAAAAATAGCAATCTTGCCGAAATTGTTATTGTCACACATAAGGCTGCACAAAGTGATTTTGAAGAAATTTTACAGCTCCTTAATGATTTAGACGTAGTGGAAGAAGTAAAAAGTACGTATCGTGTAGAAGGGAACGGATTAGTATGATGTGGAAAGGCTTAATTCAAGAATTTGCAGAGTTTTTACCTGTTTCAGAAAAAACACCTAAATTAACACTTCAAGAAGGAAATACACCCCTTATCCATCTTCCTAAGCTTTCTGAAAAGCTAGGTGTGGAGCTTTATGTGAAAACAGAGGGTACTAACCCTACTGGCTCATTTAAAGACCGTGGAATGGTTATGGCAGTTGCTAAAGCAAAAGAAGAAGGCAGTGATACAGTGATCTGCGCTTCTACAGGAAACACGTCTGCAGCAGCAGCAGCTTATGCAGCAAGAGCAAATATGAAATGTATCGTTCTTATTCCTGATGGGAAAATTGCATTCGGTAAATTAGCTCAAGCGGTAATGTATGGAGCAGAAATTTACGCGATCCAAGGTAATTTCGACCATGCTCTTACAATGGTTCGTAATATTAGCAAGAAGTTACCAATTACATTAGTTAACTCTGTTAACCCATATCGAATTGAAGGACAGAAAACAGCCGCATTTGAAGTGTGTGAGCAATTAGGATGTGCCCCAGATTATCTAGCTATTCCTGTAGGAAATGCAGGAAATATTACAGCTTACTGGAAGGGCTTCAAGGAATACAATGAGAAAAAACAAACAGGGCTACCGAAAATTCACGGTTTCCAAGCAGAAGGGGCAGCAGCAATCGTTCGTGGTGAACCGATTGCAAATCCAGAAACAGTAGCAACTGCGATTCGTATCGGAAATCCAGCTAGTTGGGAAACTGCTGTGAAAGCGAAGGAAGAATCAAATGGTCGAATTGATTCAGTAACTGACGAGGAAATCCTTGAAGCGTATCAATTGATTGCTCGTGAAGAAGGTGTGTTTGCTGAGCCGGGTTCATGTGCTTCAATTGCAGGTCTTATTAAGCATCGCAAATTAGGCCTTATTGCAGAAGGCAGCAAGGTTGTGGCTGTTTTAACTGGAAACGGATTAAAAGATCCTAACACAGCGATTGATGTTTCTGAAATTAAGCCGATCGTCCTTCCAAATGATGAAGAAGCATTCTTACAGCAATTAAGTGGAGTACCAGTACAATGATTGAAGGGGACATGTTAAGAATTATCGTTCCGGGAAGTACAGCAAATTTAGGTCCTGGTTTTGATTCTATTGGTCTTGCGCTTGGTAAGTATTTAACACTAGAGGTAAAAAAAGCAGATAAATTGCATTTTATGCCAATGACTGAGCATGTAAAGGATCTCCCAACAAATGAGGATAACCTAATTGCTAAGGTTGCTATTCAAGTTGCAAAGACATACAAGCAGACCCTTCCTCCTTGTGAAGTAAAGGTGTGGAGTGACATTCCAATGGCGAGAGGAATTGGCAGCAGCGCTGCAGCGATTATTGCAGGAATTGAGCTCGCGAATCAGCTTTGTCAGCTGCAAATGACTGATGAAGAAAAGCTTAGAATTGCAAGTCTTGAAGAAGGGCACCCCGACAATGTTGGAGCTTCTTTATACGGCGGCTTGGTTATTGGATTACATCAAGATGAAAAAACAGACTTAGTTTGTGTGAAGGATGTTGATGTGGATACGGTTGTAGTGGTTCCGAAATATGAGGTCTTCACAAGTGATGCAAGGAATGTTCTTCCGCAGGAACTATCCTATAAAAAAGCCGTTGAAGCAAGTGCGATTAGCAATATGCTAGTAGCTGGCCTTTTGACAAATAATTGGAAACTAGTAGGAGAGATGATGGTTAAGGATTTATTTCATCAACCATATCGTGGTAAGCTAATTACAGAGATTCAAGCTGTACAAGAAAAAATTCAACATTTAGGAGCCTATGGCTCGGCATTAAGTGGTGCAGGTCCAACCGTCATTTGTTTCACTGAAAAAGGGAAGGGAAATGCCCTTGCTGAAGCACTTGCATATGATTTTGATAATTGTAATGTTGAGTGTTTAGATATAGATGTAGTAGGCTGTCGAGTGGAGCAGGTACAGGAAATAAAGAGTCTATAGTGGAAAAAGGGTTCGGATTTAGATTCGAATCCTTTTTTACATCAGTGGGAAAACAAAAAAAGCTCGGTACACTATAAAGACATGGCGTACTGAGCTTTTAATAATATTAAAATACTTGCTCTACTTCTACAACTCCTGGTACTTCTTCTAATAATGCACGTTCTATACCAGCTTTTAATGTGATTGTTGAGCTTGGGCAGCTTCCACAAGCACCTAAAAGGCGAAGTTTTACAATACCATCTTCTACATCCACAAGTTCACAATCTCCTCCATCACGAAGTAAGAATGGACGTAATTTATCAAGTACTTCTTGAACTTGCTCAAACATAGCAGTTTCAGTTGTCATTATTATCGACTCCTTTCCTTATTCCATATTATATTTGAAATGGCGAGAAAAATCTAATCGTATGATTCAATTTTTTATTAAGTAATCAAGTATATATTATCATATTTACTTTGTAAACGTAAGAGATAACCACCTGTTTACATTAGTAAGTATACCCAACCAATGAAGATGGAAAGATTTTAAGAATTGGAATACAATGAAGAAAAAGAACGGTGGTGACATGGTGAAAAAAGTTGAAATTAGTGTATATGGTGCAGAGGTACTTTGTCCAAGCTGTGTAAATTTACCTTCAGCAAAAGAAACGTTTGAATGGCTGGATGCAGCTCTGAAGCGAAAATTTGTAGATCAGCCTTTTTATATCACCTATATCGATATTGATAAACCTCAGGATGATGAGGAAAAGCAAGAATTTGTGCAAAAGATTTTAGATGATGAGTATTTTTATCCTCTGGTAGTTATTGAAGGAAAGGTCGTTGGTGAAGGAAATCCCCGGCTAAAGACCATTTTTGAAGAAATGGAAAGGTATGGGTATGTAAGTCAGGGAAAATAATATAAAAACACACTCGATCAAAACGAGTGTGTTTTTAAAAGGTAACAAAGTATATAATTTCTACCTAGTGTTAATGCCTAGCTCCAGGCGCCTTTCGCTTTTCTTATTATCCATTATGATACTTGTACATCCAAAGGACACCTGATTTTAATAATCTAGGGACACGGCCCATTAATGGCCTGTCATTGACGAGTCCGAAGCCTTGTTTCTTCCCTAATGATCCTAGTACACCCTTTAATTTAAATGGTGGAAAGATTTCAGGAAGGGGCTCATTATTCCATTTTTTTAGTAACACTTGAACAATCTGTTCAGCTTGTGCTTCAGCTAACTGAGCACTAGGAGCATGTGGCAGACTTGCACAGTCACCTACAACAAAAATATCCTCATATTGCGGGATGAAGTGCTGAGTTGTTAATTTGACCCTACCTTGATTATCTTTTTCAACATCAAGATCTCGAACGACTTTATTCGGCTGTATGCCTGCAGTCCAAACAATGGCATCACATTCATATGGTTGATCATGATTATAAACAACATTCGGTTCTACCATTGTAATATTGGCCTCACTAATAATTTCAACACCATGTTCAGTGAACCAATTTGCAACATAGTTACTTAATCTTTCAGGAAAGCTAGAAAGAATATGCTTGCTTCGGTCAAATAGTTTTATTTTTAAATCTTTGCGGCTTTCTCTGAGCTCACTTGCAAGTTCAACACCGCTTAATCCTGCTCCGACAATTGCAACGGTAGCATCTGCTTGTAAGTTATTTAATTTTTGGTATGTTTCACGAGATTGGTCGATTGATTGGATACTATATGTAAATTGATCAGCACCCGGAACATTATGATATTTATCCTCACAACCTAATCCGATAATTAAATCATCATAGGTGACGGTTGTATCCTCATCTAGGATAACTTCTTTATTGTCTGGATCAATTTTTGTAATTGTGCCAAAAATAGTTTGAAGCCGTGGATGCTCTGGAAAGGATACGCGAATATGATGATCGGAAATGGTCCCTGCTGCTAGAGCATAATATTCTGTTTTTAGACAGTGATAAGGGTTTTTATCAATAAGAGTAATTTGCACATCGTCAGGTAATTGATTAGGAAGCAAGCGAAGTAAGATACGCATTCCACCGTAACCACCACCAAGAATAACTAGGTTCTTCATTTTTGATACTCCTTTTTCCCCACTTTTTTTAATAACTTTAAATCATATAATAGAGGCAAAAATACACACAGTAATGTTGTATTCAGGTCTCTCATGTATAAATAATTAAATTAAAATAGTTAAACCCTTGAAAACCATAAAAAGTATAACGGAATTCGCATTTCATCACAATATTAACACTGTGGGATAAACTATTTTAAGATACAGTACAACACAATTATGAATTATTTAGATAGTGTTTACAATCCTATTTATATACTTTATACAAAAAAGTTTCCATATCTAAAAAGGTCTAGTATGAAAAGGGTTATTATGGTAGGAAACATAGAGTATAATAAAGCAAGACTTCCGTCAGTGGGGGGCTTAATCCTCACTGACGGATAGTGAGACTTTTCGGATCTATACGGGCAGTTATCCCGAATCTATTTTCTTTATTTCTCTAAAATCTTGAAGTGGGGGTTTTACTGCCCGTTGAGAATGGGATAAAATTTGACGTATTAGTGTATCTCCTATTACGATAGGAGGAATAGAGAGGTGGTAATAAATGAAGCCAATTATTGAATTTTGTATAAGTAATTTAGCTAATGGGGCACAAGCGGCACTAGAGCAGCTTGAAAAGGACCCTAATTTAGATATTATAGAATATGGTTGTTTAAGTTTTTGTGGTAAATGTGGTCATTCATTATATGCTTTAGTAAACGGGGAAATGGTCACGGGTGATACACCAGATAAGCTAGTTGAAAATGTGTATACATTTCTCGAGGAAAATCCAATGTTTTAAAAAAAGCCACGGTTGTGGCTTTTTTCTAACCAGGTAAGAAAGTATAAAAATTTGAACTTAGTTTGAGTGTCTAGCTCCAGGCGCCATCACTCGAGGTCATAAGTCAAGTAGGAATTGAAGGTAAAGAACACCTTCTATTCCTACTCGCCTTATGCTTGTCGCCGAATGCTTAGCGCCTTGCGCTTTTCTAACCTAATTTTTTTTCTTCACGCATTTCACTCCAGCGATCCTTGGCCATTTGGATAATTCCTTTTTCAATGGTTTCCCTTTGTTTTTCAATAACTCTTGAGAAATACCGAGTTGCTTGACTTGCTAGACCAACTCGACGGCTTAATTCTCCTATTAAGTATAGAAGCTTAATCTCAGAAAAGGATGTATCTGAGAAATCACCGACTGAATAAGATTGGATATACTCTTCAAGTGCAAGTCTTAAAAAGCGCTGTTCTTCGTGCATATTTACTTTCTCTGTTCTAAATAACCAAGCTAACCGAAGATAAAGGCCACCAAGTGCAATATGTTTTTCTTTTTTAATCGTTGCACAGTAGATTGCTAATTTGTAGCAGTTAATTGCCATGTCCAATGTACGTTCTTGTCCATAATCTTTTTCATTCCAATTATCACAGATTTTATGTTGAATAAGATCTTTTGACTTTGGAGGAAAATAGTCTGTACATTCTTCGGAAGTAGAAAATCCACACTTCGTGCAAACCGAAACGTAATATAACAAGGGATTTAGATTTGTAGATGTATAAAATGAACAAAAATCAGTATCATGTTTGTGAGCACGAATAAAACGTGACCGCACTTTTTTCGTTACATACCTATTCTTACAAAAATTACACTCAATTTTTTGGTCATATAAGAATTCTAGTTCTTTTATCATAGTTATCACTCCTGATAGATTAGTGAGCGAGTATTAATTACTCTGATTATAACAGAATAATGTGAAAATCGAACTAGTTTTTGGGTTTGTGTAGGTGAAATATCCCCTTTTGGTAAAAGAAAAGCTCCCTGTACAATACAGGAAGCTTTTACTTATCAAACGGGGGATGTTTCTATTGTTTTCATTTTTCCAACAATTTATACTAATAAAAATAAAGACTTTTGGAGGCGTTTTGATGAGTTCTTTTCAATTTACAAAAATGCACGGATTAGGTAATAGCTATATATATGTGAATCTTTTTGAAGAAAATCTTCAAGAAGAAGCATTGCCAGAGATCGCAAGACAAGTATCAAGTGTATACACTGGTATTGGTTCTGACGGGTTAATTCTCATTTGCCCCTCTGATCAAGCAGAAGTGAAAATGCGCATTTTTAATAACGATGGATCCGAAGGGAAAAATTGTGGCAATGGGTTAAGATGTGTTGCTAAATATGCATATGAACATAAATTAGTAACAACTGATACATTCAAAATTGAAACACTGTCAGGACTTGTTGAGGCGAAAGTTCATGTTCAAAATGATGTAGTAGTGTCCGTTACAGTAGATATGGGGAAACCAAGATTATTAAAGTCAGATCTACCGATGGCAGGTCAAGAACAAGAAAAAACAATTAATGAACCAATGAAGTTTGATGGGCAAGAGTATCGCGCAACAGCCGTTTCAATGGGGAATCCACATCTTATTTTCTATGTAGATGATATCAATCAGGCTCCTGTAACTACATTAGGTCCAGTTGTGGAAAAAGACGAACGATTTCCAGAAGGGGTAAACGTGGAATTTGTAGAAGTTGTTTCAAAAAATGAGCTGCACTTCAGAGTATGGGAGAGAGGATCAGGTGTTACCCAAGCTTGTGGTACTGGAGCATGTGCAGCAGTGGTGTCCTCTGTATTAAATGGTCATACACCACAGGGAGAAGAAACAACCGTACACCTAGCAGGTGGGGATCTTTTCATTAATTGGACTGAAAATGGCAATGTCCTTATGACGGGTCCGGCAGAGGTTGTTTGCACAGGAACATTTTTCGTGAAATAAGGGTATGAATTCGTCCAACAGGGTGAATTATTTGAGTGATTAGATCTATTAGATGTATACTATAAATAGATCCTTTCATTAAGAGCAAGGAGGTATATAATATGAGCGACATTGTGAAAATTACAGAAGCAGCTGCTTATCAGATAAAAGATATGATGAAAGAACACGAAGAAGAAAATGCTTATCTTCGTGTTGGTGTAAAGGGAGGAGGCTGTAGCGGTCTCTCCTATGGTATGGGCTTTGAGCATGAGATAAGCGAAGAAGATCAAGTTCTTGAACAGCATGGTATGAAGATTCTTATTAAAAAAGAAGATGCGCCAATTTTAAACGGAACAATCATTGATTTTAAACAATCGATGATGGGCGGCGGATTTACAATTGATAATCCAAATGCGATTGCAAGTTGTGGATGTGGATCATCATTTAGAACGGCTACAAATACTGGAACTCCAGAGGAATGTTAATCATGAAAAAACGACTATCTGAATTAGTAGTCGTTTTTTTCATATATAAAATTTTGTACTTAGTTTTAGTGTCTAGCTCCAGGCGCCATCAGCTCGAGGTCATAAGTCAACTAGGAATTGAAGATAAAAAGCACCTTCTATTCCTATTCGCCTTATGCTTGTCGCCGAATGCTTAGCGCCTTGCGCTTTTCTGAACTAATTAAATAAACTCGTGCTATGAAGAGGTTGGACTCGTGCTTTTGGATCCATAAAGGCTTTTGCATTATTTACAGCAGTAGGTGCTTCGCCAAATCCGCTAGCAATAAGCTTTACTTTTCCATCATACGTACAAATGTCACCAGCTGCGTAGATTCCTTCAATATTTGTTTCCATTTTTGAATTAACAACAATTGAATTCTTTTCGATATTTAAGCCCCAATTTTTGATAGGCCCAAGTGAAGAGACAAATCCGTAATTCACAATAAGGTCATCAATTTCGATGACTTCTTTATGGTCCCCTTTTACCTCTTCTAAAACTAATTGTGTAATCGATGTATCACCAATAACCTCAGACGGAACAAATGGTGTTAGAATATCGACTTTGGATTTTTTGAGAAGCTCAACACTATGTTCATGAGCTCTAAACTTATCACGTCTATGAATTAATTTTACATTTTTGGCAATAGGCTCCAACATAAGTGCCCAGTCAACAGCAGAATCACCGCCGCCAAGAATCGCTACATTTCGACCGGCAAATTTAGATAAATCATCCACAAAATAGTGTAAGTTTTGGCCTTCATATTTTTCTGCTCCATCAATTTCTAATTTTCTAGGTTGAAAAGCGCCATTTCCTGCCGTAATAATAATTGTTTTCGTATAATGAACTTCACTATTCGTTGTAAGCTTGAAAACACTATCTGCTTGTTTATCAACTTGTTCTACTGCTTGTTCTAAAACGACAGTAGGAGAAAACTGTCCCATTTGCTCTTTTAAATTGTCAATAAGTTCCTGAGCTCTTACCTTTGGAAAGCCAGCAACATCATATATGTATTTTTCAGG
>DASQMK010000508.1:0-1591 GCA_035645575.1 Metabacillus sp. | reverse complement strand
ACAAAAAAAATTATGATATAATGATAAAAATGGTTGAAATGGATGAAAATATGACGCTTGCCGCACAACTAGAAGAATTATACAAACACGAAAACTTTAAAGCTAAAAGCACCGTTCTGTTCTTTTACGAAAGGAACAAACCCTCACGATGAAATCAAGGGTTCAACATCATGCATTATTTTATGCTTTGTTTCATATCTAAAAATGATAATAAGCGATATTGACCAACATATACCATCATGGTGGTCAAGAAAACTTGAAAGCTTTTGATTTGATGTCTCAACAAGTGATTGTAGCAAAAGAAAATACTAATGCTGAACAAATAAGTGCAAGACTTCTTGCAGGAGAGTTTAACGGAGTGCCTGTTGTTGACGATAATGGTGCTGTTGTTGGCATAGTCACTGCAATTGACATTTTAAAAGCAATCCAAGGTGGTAAGAAACTAAACGCAATGTTGGCGAGAGATATAATGACTCCAAATCCATCAACAATAAAGAGAGATACGCCACTAGAAGAAATCATTCGTATTTTAGTTGAAAAAGAAATTGTGTTAGTTCCTGTTGTTGAAGATGACAACAACAATAAGCTTATTGGTGTAGTTGCAAGGTTAGACATACTAAGAGAAAAGCTAAACGATGGATTTATAACAATGGGAAAGAGAGAGGCACTTTCAAAAACCTAAATAAATGAAAGTTCCTTTTAGATGGATGGTCGTGGTTTAAGAAAAGTTGGTTGAGGTCGTGGGTTCAAATCCCACCCAGTCCACTTTTTCCTGTTATAGAATCACGGCATTGAATTAAGCTCATTTTGATTAGTTGGAGGACAAATTTAGCAGTAATGTGAAAACTCAATGTTTTATTAATTTCAAACCCTTAGAGCTGTCCGCTGCACTGATTCTTTTTACTCATATGAAAAGAATGAATCCTCACCTAATGAAGGAGGGTTCAATGTTCTATCGCATTGCAAGAGGAAATTTTTGTTCCTTATATTATCCACCTGCTTATGACTTTGCAATCGTAAAATTGTCATCGTCGCCCTTGCAGCCGTAGTTACAGCCGCACTAACTCGTCTACAGGCTGTATCATGACTACGGCTCCACTTCCATCACCGAGAGCTTTTTTCATTCTATCCACGATGTCTTCAACAGTCTCTGATTTGATTACCGTTGCGACAACTCTTCTTGTAGTAATTGAAAGGTCGGCTGTACTTACTCCTCTGCCAGTTGAAACTCTCTCCTTTTCCTTTCCTGACCCTTTCACATCATATATTGTTGATTCAAGCCCTAATCCTCTAAGGGTAGACGTAATTGAATCTACATTTTCGGGCTTTAGGACTATTGCCAATCTCTTCATGGAAGTAGGGGTCATTGATTTACTGCTTGGTTTTTGGGAGTACTCTACTTCAAAAGGTAAATTCGATTTATCTCCAACCATTTTTTCAATTTTTTGAATCGATTAAATAAGGTTATTCATTTGATTCGAAACAGTATATGAAATAAACATAAAACGTAATTTTTTTAGTTTAATTTGGCCCCACCTTTGCGAGTGCTTGTTATTACGCCCTTACCATTATATTAATTGGATATAATGAT
>DASQMK010000507.1:0-7552 GCA_035645575.1 Metabacillus sp. | reverse complement strand
CCAACATTTAAAAAGCCCATATCAAAGCTTGCATTATGAGCAACTAAAATATCCTGACCAATCCATTCCTTAAATTTGCGTAACACAACATCAACATTTGGAGCTTCTCTTACCATATCATCTGTAATACCGGTCAACTCGATGGTTGTGGCAGAAAGCGGATGATGTGGATTTGCAAAGGATTCAAATCGATCGACAATTTCTCCACCACGAACCTTAACAGCCGCAAGCTCGATAATCGTATCATAAACAGCGGAAAGTCCAGTTGTTTCGACGTCAAAAACAACATAGGTTTCATCAGGTAAATAGCGGTTATCATCGTTATATGCAATAGGGACACCATCATCAACTAAATTGATTTCGACTCCATATAAAACCTTAACCCCATTTTTTTTACCTGCCGAGTATGCTTCAGGAAAAGACTGTGCAACGGCATGATCTGTTAAGGCAATGGCTTTATGGCCCCATTTTTTCGCTTGTTCCACATATTTACTTATAGATGTTACAGCATCCATTTGACTCATTGGTGAATGAAGATGTAACTCTACTCTTTTTTCACCTTCGGGAGCACGATCTTGTCTCTCCTTTGGAGAGATCTCGTTAATATCATTTGCAATCATCACTAGGTCACGTACAAAGGTATCATTTTGAATGCTTCCGCGTACTTTAAGCCACATACCTTTTTTAACAGCTTGGACCAAAACAGCATCCTCTTTATCCCTTGCAAACATTTTGACTAGGATAGAGCTTGTATAATCAGTGATTTTAAACGTTAATAGTGTTCTTCCGCTTCGTAACTCTTTTGTCTCCGCATCAAACACATAACCTTGAATAGCAATTCTTCGTTCTTCATCCTCAATTGAAGCCATTGTTCTAATCTCTTCGTCATCTTTAATTGTGTATCCAATTGTTAGCGGACCTGTCAACTCTTGCTGACTTGATTCTTCCTTCTCAGCGTTTTCCATATCAGTTAAAGCTTGAAGTCCCCTAGCCTTGTCTTCTTGAAGCTTTTGCTCTTGAAAATGTTTTATTTCTTCTACAGATACAGCTACTGTTGTATCCAATTGGAAAGCAGGGAAACCAAACTGTTGAAAACTATCTTGAATAAGAGAAGCATATTTACGTTTAATGGTCATTGCTTCTGTATCATTTTTTGTTTTTACAATGACTTTGACTCCTTGAACAGTTGGCTTTTGTTCATTCAGCAACGCTAACATAGGTGGAGATATTCCATCCATTTCTTGTATACATATTGACCAATAGTCCTGAACTAACTTTTCATCAAATGAAGAATCTCTTGCTTCAAAACTGAATGAAACATCTGCTATATGTGAAAAAGCTTTTGTTAGTTTGGTATGAAATAAATGATATACATTAAAAGGCAAGATTTTTTCAAATTGAAAGTGGAAATGCCATTTCTTTGATTGCTTATGGACAGTTAGACGAGCAATTGAACCATTTCGGAAATGAACAACTGCTGCATCCTCTGTTAAATTTATTTGCTGAAGCAGAAGTTGGAATCGCTCAACCTCATTTGCTTGCATATCCATTCTTTGTTCCCCCTCTCAAACAAGTATGGTCTTGTTTTATCACAATTGAAGAGGCTGCCTCATTTTAGACGATTCACAAAGGGAATTGTCCTATTAAATCGAGTCAGCCTCTTCTTGTCATTTTTTTATTTTATCATGGTTTTAACTTAGGAGTAAGCTTTTTTAGTTTCCAAGTAATTCAGTAATTTTTTCTTTTAGTTCGTCTACTGATACTTCAAATGATTCACCAGTTTTGCGAAGTTTTACTTCAACAATTCCTTCATCTGCTTTTTTACCAACTGTGATTCGAACTGGAATTCCGATTAGGTCAGAATCTGCAAATTTTACTCCAGCACGCTCTTGACGGTCGTCTAAAAGCACTTCATATCCAACCTGGGTGAAGCTGTTGTATAATTTGTCACCTAAATCTCTTTGTGCGTCATTTTTAACATTTACTGGAATGATGTGTAATTGAAATGGGGCAACTGAATTAGGCCAAAGTATTCCATTATCATCATTGTTTTGTTCAATGATAGCGGCTAGTGTTCTTGATACCCCAATTCCATAGCATCCCATGATCATAGGCTGAGAACGGCCATTTTCATCTAAAAATGTCGCATTCATCGCTTCACTGTATCTTGTTCCTAATTTAAACACATGACCTACTTCAATCCCTTTTGCAAATTTAATCGTACCTTCACCATCTGGAGATGAATCACCTTCTTGAATGAAGCGAAGATCAGCAAACTGAGAAACTTTTGCATCTCGTTCAATATTTACACCTGTATAATGGAATGATTCCTCGTTTGCTCCACATACCCCATTAACAACTGCAGCTACTGCATGATCAGCAATAATCTCTATTTGATCTGGAACATTAATTGGGCCAACATAACCAGGAATACATTGTAATACTTCTTTCGTTTCCTCTGCGGTTGCCAATTCAACAACAGATGCTCCAAATAAGTTTTTAACTTTAATATCATTTACCTCATGATCACCACGTACAAGTACGAGAACAAATTTTTCGTCAACTTTAAATAAAACAGATTTTATACATTTCTCTTTTGACACTTGCATAAAGCTAGAAATCTCGTCAATTGTTTTTTGGTTGGGTGTTTCAACCTTTTCTATATCTTTTAACGCTTCAGTGCTTTTTTCATAAGTAGCAATTACAGGAGCCATCTCAATATTCGCAGCATATTGTGATGTATCAGAATATGCAATTGTATCTTCCCCAATATCAGATAAAACCATAAATTCATGTGTATCTGTTCCACCCATTGCACCTGAATCCGCAATAACTGCTCTAAAATCTAATCCACAACGAGAGAAGATATTTTGATAAGCGGTAAACATCTTTTCATAACCCACATCCAAGCTCTCATATGTTGCATGAAATGAATAGGCATCCTTCATGATAAATTCACGTCCACGTAAAACACCGAAACGTGGTCTCTTCTCGTCACGGAATTTTGTTTGGATTTGGTATAAGGCTAATGGAAGGCGTTTATATGATTTTACTTCATCTCTTACAAGACTCGTAATCATCTCTTCATGTGTAGCACCAAGTGCAAATTCTCTATTATGACGATCTTTTAATCTCATTAATTCTGGTCCGTAGGAATACCATCGACCAGATTCCTGCCACAATTCACTTTGTTGTAGGGCTGGCATTAATAATTCTGAAGCTCCTGCTTTATCCATTTCCTCACGCACAATTTGTTCAATTTTTTTTAGAACCTTTTGTGCTAAAGGTAAGTAGCTATACACACCACTAGTGTTTTGTCTAATAAATCCAGCTCGTAGCATTAGCTGATGGCTTTTCACTTCAGCATCAGCTGGAACTTCTCTAAGAGTAGGAATAAACGTCATACTTTGTTTCATTACGAGCACCTCTGTTTTAAATTAAACTTTTGTTTATAAAAATAAGCGTTGAATGTCATTCCACGTGACAACAAGCATTAACAGCATTAATAATGAAAAACCGATAAAATGAACAATTCCTTCTTTTTGTCGGTCAATAAGCTTTCCTCTTAATGCCTCGATAAATAAGAATAATAAACGTCCACCATCTAAAGCCGGAATAGGTAATAAATTGACAATACCTAGATTAATACTAAGCAGTGCTGCCCATCTTAGCAGGTTAGTTGTACCAGACTCAGCTACTTGATCTGTCATATCATAGATGCCGACTGGCCCCGATAACATATCAATTGAAAATTGACCTGTTATAAGCTTACCAAAGCCAATTAATATTTCTTTTGTCCAAGTATATGTTTCAACAAATCCATACTTCAATGAGCTTCCAAATGATTTATCAACTGGATTGTACGCACCAATACGACCAATCACATTCTCTCCTACTTTTGTTGCTTCAGGGATAACCTCATAACTTAAGATTTCACCGTTTCGTTCAACTTCAAAAGTTAATTCTTTATCTGGATTTGCTTGGATAATTGAGACAACTTTCTCCCAAGTTGAAGTTGCTTCTCCTTCAATTGAATGAATGACATCTCCTTCTTGTAATCCCGCTTTATTTGCAGAACCATCTGATGTTAACTCACCTAATCTGGCTTCATTAACAGGGGCTCCTTGAATAAATCCTAAAGAAAACAGGATGACAAATGCAAGAAGAAAATTCATAAAAGGACCGGCAAAAATTGCTGCAATCCTTTGACCAACCGTTTTGGATTGGAATTGTCGGTTATAAGGAGCTATTTGTGTTTGTTGTCCATCCACAATGAAATAAGACGTCTCACTCACTTCAAACCTTTTTAAATATTCATCTTCTCCATGCTCATAACCTGCTATGAACATGTTATGCTCCAAGTCTACATTTTCAACTTCAATGATTCTTGCATTTGGGTATTTTTCTTTATTATTTAAGATGATTTTTTCAACTTTGTCTTCTTTATTAAAGAGTAAACCAACATTATGACCCGGCTTTACCTCAATAACCTCCGGATCCTCTCCAGCCATCCGAACAAAACCACCAATAGGCAAAAGACGAATTGTATAGACTGTTTCATTCTTTTTGAAAGATAATATTTTAGGACCAAAACCTATTGCAAACTCCCGACAAAGAATACCTGCTCGATTAGCTAAGATTAAATGACCGAGCTCATGAAAAAAAACCAGAGCACCGAAAATAAGGACAAACGCTATCACTGTATTCATTTTTGTATGACCACCTTTATGAGATTAATGTTTGTACAAAATTTCGAGTTTGTTGATCAACTTCCTGAATTTGCTCCAAACTTGGATGTGCGATGCTCTTATGCTTATCCATTGCTCTTTCAATATATTCCTCAATTTGAAGAAACTTTATCTGTCCTTTTAAAAATGCAGCAACAGCTTCTTCATTGGCAGCATTTAAAACTGTTGGCATTGTTCCACCTATTTTACCTGAATCATATGCGAATTGTAAGCATTTATATCTGTTGAAATCAGCTTTATCAAAATGTAATTTTCCAACTTCCCACAATTCAAGTTTTTTCGAGTTCTTTACTTGCAATCGATCGGGATATGTTAAAGCATATTGAATCGGAACCCTCATATCTGGTGTCCCCAATTGGGCAAGAATACTATGATCATGAAATTCGACTAAGGAATGGATAATGCTTTCTTTATGTAATAAAACATCTATTTTTTCATAGGGGATATCGAATAGCCAGTGCGCTTCTATCACTTCTAATCCCTTATTCATCATTGTAGCAGAATCAATCGTAATTTTTGCACCCATTGACCAATTAGGGTGATTCAGAGCTTGCTCTACCGTCACATCTGTTAATTCTTCACGTGTTTTGTCGCGAAAACTACCTCCTGAAGCCGTAACGATTAGCCTTTCAATATTTTTAGAGTTTTCCCCTTGTAAACATTGAAAAATTGCTGAGTGCTCACTATCAACTGGCAATAGATCAACACCATATTTTTCAGCATGCTCTGTTACAAGGTGACCTGCTGTTACTAATGTTTCTTTATTTGCTAATGCAATAGTAATTTTGTTCTCAATAGCTTTTAATGTAGGAACAAGACCAACACTTCCTACAACCGCATTCACTAGGCAATCAACACCGTCAAAAGTTGCCGCCTCAATAAGCCCCTGTTGACCATATCCGATTTTAACAGTGTCATTTTGTAACTCTAGTTTTAATTTTTCATACGTTTCTTTATCTTTAACGGCAACAAAGCTAGGTTGGAATTTACGAATAATATTAATTCCTGATGAGATATTGCTTCCGAACGACATTGAAACTAGATTAAATTGATCTGGGTGTGCTTCAATCACATCTAAAGTTTGAATCCCTATCGATCCTGTAGCACCTAAAAGACTAATTTTTTTCACGAAGTCACTTCCAATCAAAAATAAAATACGTTTGCTTGGACTTTATCCCCCTAAAAGGATATTTAAAAAATGCATTAATGGTAAAACAAATAACAGACTGTCAAAACGGTCAAGGATTCCACCGTGTCCAGGGAGGATGCTTCCTGAATCCTTTACTTGATAGTGCCGCTTAAATGCTGATTCAACAAGGTCCCCTATTTGTCCAAAAATAGAGAGGAAAACAGTCATAATAATCACAATAACATAATGATCAAACACATTTGTGAAATACTGATATACACACGCGAATATAACCGCGAATACTACACCACCTAGCGCACCCTCAACTGTTTTATTTGGACTTATTTCTGGCCAAAGTTTATTTTTACCCATTGAACGACCAACAAAATATGCACCTGAATCTGTTACCCAAATTAAAAATAATGCATAAAATACAAGGTTTAATTCCAAGTTTCTTGTCTCAATGAAAAAGTAAAACCCTATACCTAAGTAAAATACAGTGATTACTACAAACCCTACATCATCAAAAGTGAATTTGTTTTTTGTCATTACTGTATATGTCAAAAGCAACAGAAGTCCAAGTAACGCAAATTCAGCTTTGGAGAAAATCATATCATTTAATAATGATATATATGAATTTGGTATTAATAGAACCCATAATATTAATAAGCTAACAAGCCCTGGAAAACTCATTAACGAAATTTTTTTCATTCTTAATAATTCAAATAATCCAATTGACGCTAGTATATAAACAAATATTGTAAACGGAAGTTTTCCGTAAATAACAAATGGAAGAAATAAAGCTGCAGCTAAAACTCCTGTTAAGATTCGTTGTTTCATTTTTTACTTCATCACCTTTATATGCCACCAAATCTGCGGCCTCTTTGTTGATAAGTGTCGATTGCTTGTAATAAACATTGTTCATTAAAATCAGGCCAAAGCACATCTGTAAACCAAAACTCTGTATAAGCAAGCTGCCAAAGCATAAAATTACTTAATCTAATTTCTCCACTCGTTCGAATTAATAAATCTGGATCGGGTAGTGTTTGTGTCATTAAATAATTTGAAAAAAGAGTTTCATCGATCTCTTCTCTATTTAACTTTCCTGTTTCTACATCTTTTGCTATTTCCTGTACAGCCGTTATAATTTCCGAACGGCTACCATAGTTTAATGCAAAATTCAAAATAAGCCCATCATTC
This sequence comes from Metabacillus sp., assembly GCA_035645575.1. Classification (GTDB taxonomy): domain Bacteria; phylum Bacillota; class Bacilli; order Bacillales; family Bacillaceae; genus Metabacillus. The sequence goes on along the minus strand of DASQMK010000507.1, from coordinate 475 downwards.
GTTTTAGTATCTTCTATTGCTTTTTCTACAGCTTTTAAAGTATGTATAGGTAGTCTATTTTTATCTCCCATTACCCGAACCTGCACGTTTTCTTCAATTAACTCCGGTAAATAAGTTGTAAGAAATTCTTCTGGCAGTTTCATTAAATAATCTACTTCTATTTTTGGACGTTTCCAGTTTTCAGTTGAAAAAGCGTATAATGTAAGAGCTTTGACACCAAGTGCACTAGCTTGTTTAGTAATTCTTCTTACAACTTTCATACCCTCGTGGTGGCCAGCCATTCTTGGAAGTGCACGTTTTTTTGCCCATCTTCCATTCCCATCCATGATGATAGCTATATGGTTGGGTATTTCCCCCTTTAAAACTTCCTCTTTATTTACAATTTTATCGCTGGAAAGCTGAGGAGATCCTTTCCATTTTTTTAATATGTTGAGCATGTGATTCCTCCATCACCCAATAATTCATCATTTTCATT